>NZ_JBPPVC010000002.1:0-246037 GCF_053545015.1 Streptococcus sp. 32226D021BW
TTATCTTCATAACTTAATTTCATAAGAAAAACACCCCAATCGTTAGATTTTGTGTCTAACTTTTGGGGTGCAGTTCACAAAACCATCTCTTTTTACTATATTTAATTTGCTTATTTGGAATGAACTTCCGAATGTTTATAGCCATAGAAAAGATAAATCAAACTTCCTACAATGAGCGTCACTCCAAAGGCAATCCAGGTATCCAGGCTGTACTGGAACATAAAGGACAGACAGATAATGATAGAAAGGATTGGCACAGCTGGTACGAAAGGTGTTTTAAATTGACCTTCTTTGGGTAAACCTTCAACCTGACGCAAGCGAATAAGGCCAAGGGCCAGCATAATCAGATAGGCCAGGGTACAAATATTGAGGAAGCTGGCAATACTAGCCAGAGGGAAAATTCCTGCACAGATTGCCGCAAAGATACCCACTAAAATAGTCGCATTTTTAGGAACCTTGCTAGTTGCTGTCAATTGACTGAGCGATTTAGGCAAGAGCCCATCACGGCTAATGGAATATACCATACGAGAAAGGGCGTAGGTCATGGAAATACATACCGTAATCAGGGTCAAGATAGCTACGACAGACACATAACTTGCTGCCCAGCCCAAGCCCACTTCACGAAGGGCAAAGGCAACCGCATCCGCTACATTAAGCTTGCTATAATGCACCATCCCGGTCAAGACCAAGGTCACGACAATGTAAAGAATGGTTACGATAGACAGGGACAATACAATTCCCTTTGGTACATTCTTCTCAGGGCTTTTGACTTCATCAATCGCCAAGGAAATAGACTCAAAACCAAGGAAGGCAAAGAACATCAGAGAAGCTCCTGCCATAATCCCAGCCTGACCACCATAAACTGCTCCAAAACCAAATGGAGCAAAATTGGACCAATTCTCAGGTTTAATGAAGAAGATCCCAGCAATAATGAAAAGAGCTAGTGCCGAGAATTTCAATACAACTAGAGCCGAGTTAAAGCGTAGGGCAGCCTTAGAATTGAGCAAGACCACTCCGACTACAAAAACCAAAACCAAGACTGGTAAAAGGTCAATATAGGTGCCCTGGGCTGAATTGAAAGTACCATTCAAGGCCGTCGGCAGAGCAATACCAAAATTGGCTAATAGCCCTTTCAAATAAGAACCCCAGCCCGATGCCACACTGGACACTGCTGTCAAAAATTCCATAATGGTTAACCAGCCTGCAAGCCAGGCAGGAAATTCACCAAATACCGCATAGAGATAGCCATAAGCTCCACCGTTTGTCGGGATTCGAGAGGCAAATTCAGCGTAAAATAAGGCTGTTAAACCAACAGAAACTGCGGCAATTACAATCGATAGAATCAAAGCTGGACCCGCATATTGCGCCGCCGCTAGGCCAGTGACCGTAAAAATTCCCGTTCCCACCATGGAACCAATACCTAACATAATCAAATCTAACAAACCCAAGTGTCGTCGCATGTGATTGATCCGACTCTCAGCTTGCTTTTTCCTGAATAAATTCACAAGTTACTCCTTAAAATATGATAGCTTAATTGTTCTTCAGCCCTCTGGCAAAGAATTATCCGCCAGCTAGCCAAACAGTGTCACTGAATGAAATTTAAATCTTTGTCACTTTCGGCAAGACAAACCCTAGTTCGGTCTGTGCCTCAGTATCAACTCATTCGACACTTAAAGCCTGCCACATTATATCATAAAAATGATTATTCAGCATCAATATAAAAAAAGAGCAAGTTACCTTTTGGGCAAGTCCTGCTCTTCTTTCAAATTATTCTTGACCAATGGTCACATTTTTCAGGTAATTGTTCTTATCCAGTTGGCCTGTAAAGTTATCTCCCACCTTGATAAATGGCAACTTGTCTGTACTGTCTTCTGTTGCCTTAACCTTGTAAATTTGACCTTCTGATTGAATATAGTAAACCGTTGAACCACCAATCATCTGGCTGGCTAAGGCTTCCACCTTGCCAGAAATCACTTCCACGTCTTCGCTTTCCTCACCAGTACCAGTCGCAGTCAAGCCTGCAAGACTTGAAGCATCTGTACCTGTTACCTGAGAAATCAGGTTGGCAACGTCATTGTTGACTGTTACTTGTTGGTAGTCTTCCGCATCGACCAAAGCATAAGACTTGACCAAACCAGCATCATCTTTGAGAGAAACCAAGTAGTAGGCAGTATCTGCTAATTTGACCAGACTTGGTGCTGTTGCCTGATAGCCCTTTTCCTGTACTTCCCCTTCTGCCGATTCTTGGGCAGCAGTTTCAGTCGCTGAAGCTAGTTTGTAGTTTGTGATTTCACGGGTCCGCATATTGACCAGAATAAAGCCAAGGTTGGAAGAATCTGCAGTGGCAGAAGTAATTCCTGTATAGAGGTAAATATCAGAACCAATGGAAATATAGTTATAACTGTCGGTTGTATGTTTGACCCCTGTTTGACTGAAAATGGTATTCCAGAATCCATTTTGGTAAGTATAATGGTCATCGACACGACTAATTACATTGTTAGCCGAATAGACACGGTCCACCCACTCAGGAATGTCTGCCAGACTGTACTCCTTACTCTCCCCTGTCACCGCATCCAAGACAATGGCACCTGTCGGGTCATTGGAAGAGAAACCAAATTTTGGTTGGTAGGTCGTTGCGATATAGTAAGGATTGCCCTCATCATCCACTTCAAAGGATGGTTTTCCAAAAATGGTTGTTGGGTATTGCAGACGGAGATGACGCAGGGTGTCATTGAACAAATACTCCGAATCGGAGTAATGCATGGACTTACTCAGCTTGGCAAGCTCTGCTTTCCCTGTCGTCTGATTGACCTTAACATAGTTGCCAATCCCGTCTTGATGGTTGCTCAGCCATTTCCAAAAAGACTTATACTCCAAGGGCGACACACGGAAAGGCTGCTGACCGATGGTAATCTGACGGTAATCATCCGAAATGCCGAACTGGGATACCTTGTCGATGGTGCCCAGATAGGTGTCACCGATTTTCTCAGCCGAAGCACGGTCCAAAAGGGCCAGTTTGGAAATATCTGTTTCTGGGAAATCCGACTTGAAATCCGCATCCGTTACTGAAATGACCGCCGCATAATCTTTAGCTCGAAAGATTGGAGAGTTGAAAATGCCCAGTCCAACCAAGGCAAGAACCACCAAGAGCCAAAGGCGACCTGTCCAACTAAGAAATGCAGGCAGTTTAGGATTGATATTGTAGGTTGTCACCTGACGTTGTCGGCCAGTGACTTTGGTCGCCTGTTGAATAAGACTATTAGGATTGCTAAAGAGTAAAATCAACCAGGCCAGGGCTGTCGATTGCAAAACGAAAACCCAGAAACCCAAACTAAACACATTGATGGCGGGTAGCTGATACCAGTAATAGACCATCATTTCTAAGATAAGAGCAAGCCAGGCAAAGCCAATCAATTTTCTTTTCATAACAACCTCCGAAAACAAAGATTTCTTTGTTACTATTGTACCATACTTTTAATACTGTAACACAATATTTGAAAAATTTTTTCAAGTTCCCTTGTTCGCCTACAAGTTTGATTTTTGGTATAATGTAAAAATAGTAAGAAACTAGAAAAGGAACCTGTATGAAACTCATTTCTTGGAACATTGATTCCCTCAATGCTGCTCTGACGGCTGAATCCCCACGCGCCCTCCTATCCCGCGCCGTGATTGACACGCTGGTCGCTGAAGATGCCGACATTATTGCCATTCAGGAAACCAAGCTCTCTGACAAAGGGCCTACCAAAAAACACTTGGAAATTCTTGAAAGCTACTTCCCTGGCTATGAAAATACCTGGCGTTCATCGGTTGAGCCTGCTCGCAAGGGCTATGCCGGTACTCTCTTCCTCTTTAAAAACCACCTGACACCGACCATTATCTTCCCAGAGATTGGGGCGCCAACTACTATGGACTCTGAAGGGCGCATCATCACGCTCGAGTTTGACGACTTCTATGTTACCCAGGTTTATACGCCAAATGCTGGCGATGGCTTGAAGAGACTCTCAGACCGCCAAATCTGGGACGTCCAGTATGCTGAATACCTATCACAGCTTGACAACCAAAAACCTGTTCTAGCTACAGGTGACTACAACGTTGCCCACAAAGAAATCGACCTTGCCAACCCAGCCAGCAACCGCCAGTCACCAGGATTTACAGACGAAGAGCGTGAAGGATTTACAAATCTACTTGCTAAAGGTTTCACTGATACCTTCCGCCACTTACATGGGGATGTCCTCAACGCCTATACTTGGTGGGCTCAACGCAGCCGCACTAGCAAAATCAACAACACAGGCTGGAGAATCGACTACTGGTTGGTCAGCGACCGTATTGCTGATCAAGTCACCAAGTCAGATATGATTGACTCCGGTGCCCGTCAAGACCACACACCGATTGTCATGGAAATTGATTTACCATAGAAGAGGGAAGACCCTCTTTTTCTTTAAGGCAAGATTTTTGAAACCGATTACAAAATATAGTATACTGAATATATAGAACCAGTTAAGGAGGAGATGAAATGGATCCAAAGAAAATTGAAGCACGCTCTTTAACCATCTCTGCCCTGGTCAATGGGCTCAGTGGTTTGGCAGGTCTCGCAGTCTACATTATGACTGACCTAAATGCCCTCTTGCTTGATAGCGTTTTTTCCCTCATTGCCTTTATATCTTCTCTGGTCGCATACCATATCTCCAAGCATAGTCATAGGAAAACGGCAACCTTTCCTCAAGGACTTCACTTTCTTGAACCACTCTATGCCATTATGAAATCCTTGGCTACCTTACTCCTGCTTGTTTTTGCAGTTTTGGAAACAGCAGCGACAGCCTTTGCATATTTTGTCCATGGCATTGGACACAAGATGACCACTGGACCTGTTATCCCCTACACCAGTATTATGCTCTTTGTCTGCTTTGGTCTTTATGCCTACAATAACTATATGAATAAAAAAATCGGCAATATTTCCACCATCATTGCAGCTGAAGCCAAGGGCAATCTTATTGATGGTCTGATTTCAGCCGCCATTGGTATCGCCTTTCTATTTCTTGCTTTTATCCCTAACAAGAGCCCTCTGGATTTTCTGCACTATACTGGTGATTTCTTCGTAACCCTTGCTCTTGCCCTAATCTCATTCAAGGAACCCCTCAATCTACTCATCTCCTCTTTCAAAGAACTAGCCCATGGTACCGTCCATCTACCTGAAATTCAAGAATGTTTATATGAGATTCTTGAACAGTACCTAGAGGAAACAGAGGACGTGGATATTCATATCTACAAACAAGGCATGCAAGTAAAAATAAAAATTCACCTTCATGAACTGGAACATGACATCATGCGGCAACTTGTAGCCAAGAAACCCCATATCCTTGATACGCTCAAACAGCACCATGAGTACATCACCGTGGAATATGCTCTTTAGAATTTTAGCTTAATCATCAAAAAATCTCGGCCCTATAAACCGAGATTTTCATATTTTGTTCGATAGCCAATCTGCAAGATTTTTCCATCCTGAATCAGCAAGGGACGCTTAATCAACATGCCATCATTAGCTAATAAGTCTAATGCTTGGTCCACAGTCAAACTATCAAATTTATCTTTCAGACCAAGTTCACGGTAGCTATTGCCTGATGTGTTAAAATACTTTTTCAATTCAAGACCCGTTGCTTCCATCCAGGCTTTGAGCTGATCTGCACTGGGCGGTGTTGCCTTGATGTCAATAGCCTCAAATTCCAAGCCCAAACTCTTCAACTCTGCCTTGGCCGCTCGGCAGGTCGAACATTTAGGATATTCATAAAATAATATCATTTCTTCACCTCAAAGTGTGGATTTTCATGTTGCAAGAGCCAGATTTTCTTATCCAAGCCACCTGCATAACCTGTCAATTGTCCCTTTTGATTCAGAACACGATGACAGGGAACAATGATAGAGTAGGGATTACGCCCAATCGCTCCCCCCACTGCCTGACCAGACCGAAGTCCGAGCTGCTGGGCCAGTTGCCCATAGCTGGTCGTCTGGCCATGCGGTATCTCTTTTAATAGCTGCCAGACTTTTTCCTGAAATTCCGTTCCAATAGCATCAAGTTGAAGGTAAGAAAAATCCACTTCTTGACCTGAAAAATAAGCATCCAATAGTTGCTTTGTCTGGTCTAATATAGGATGTGAACCTATAACTGCCTGTTCTGTTAGCCCCCGTTCAAAAAACTTCTGGTCCTCAAACCAGGCACCGCGCAAACCTCCGTCACTTGTAACCAAGGACATGGGACCAAGCGGACTCTGGTAAATGGTTTTTACATACATACTTAGTTTTTATTTTTGATAACACGAACCTTGACAATGGCATCTGTTGCTTCAAAATTAGCAACCAAAGCGTCAATTTTGGTCTTATCCGCCTCATCCAAATCCAGCAAGGTATAGGCATAGTCACCTTTTGACTTGTTGATGATATTGTCAATGTTAATTCCTAATTCAGAAACAGCTGTAGTGATTTTAGCCACCATATTTGGAATATTTTTATTGATCAGAGTGATTCGATATGGAGCATCCAAGAATTGTTTGACATTTGGGAAATTGACTGAGTTAATGATTTCACCTGTCTCCATAAAGCGACGAATGGTCTGACCAGCTGCAATGGCACAGTTAAGTTCTGCTTCTTCTGTTGAGCCTCCAACGTGTGGGAAGACGATAATATTGTCCTTATTAAGCACTTCTTCGGTACCAAAGTCGGTAATGTACTTCTTGATAACACCTGCTTCAATAGCTTCAAACAAGTCGGTAGTGTTGACCAACTCACCACGGGCAAAGTTGATTAAGGTTGTCCCTTTTTTCATCTGACCAAAACTGTCCGCATTGAACAAATTACGTGTCTTATCCGTCAAAGGAACATGGACAGTGATATAGTCGGCATTGGTAAAGATTTCTTTCAAATCATCCACACGTTTGACGTGACTTGAGATACTCCAGGCTGTTTCAATTGATACGTAAGGATCGTAGCCAAGAACATTCATCCCTAGACGGCGAGCATCATTGGCAATACGAGCACCGATAGCACCGAGTCCGATAACACCAAGGGTTTTGCCTGAAATTTCAGTCCCTGCAAACTGCTTCTTACCTGCCTCAACTTGTTTTGGCACATCATCACCTGACAAGGTATTGGTCCAAGCTGTCGCTCCGATATAGTCACGCGCAGACAAGAGGATAGAGGCAATGACTGCTTCTTTTACGGCGTTGGCATTGGCTCCAGGAGTATTGAAGACCACAATCCCTTTCTCAGTTGCTTCTTCGATAGGAATATTATTTGTTCCTGCGCCAGCACGTGCAATGGCCTTGAGATTTTCAGGAAAATCAAAGCCATGCAAGTTTTCAGAACGGATGATAAAGGCATCTGGATTTGCTGCATGATCACCATCAATCTGGAAACGATTGCCCAATTCCTTTAGACCAACTTGGTTAATATTGTTAAATGTTCGTACGCTAAATACCATTATTCTTACCTAAAAAGGCGGAAGAGCCTCCGCCTGACTTTCTTTCATATTTTTAATTATTTCCAAGCAACCACCAATCGTCTTCACTAATCTCCTGATACAGACTGCGTTCGCTCTTGTGCTTGATTTTTTGATAGGCTAGTCGTTCACCGTCCAAGGGCACCTTGCCGCAATAGACAAAGCCTAGCTTTTCCAGAATGTGCTGCATGACCAGATTTTTCTCATGGGTGTCACATCGGAAGTCTGGTCCCTTTTGTCCTTCAATAATTCCTTGCAGGAAGGTCTGAACCACACCTTGCCCCCGATAGTCCTTAGCTACTGCCACACGGTGAATAGTGGTGTAAAGGGGATTATTGTGCTGCCACTTGCCATCATAGATGGCTTCATAGGCAGCCTCGGTCCCACGAAATACAGCCGCATAAACCGCAACTTTTCCGTCCACCAGACCAACATAGCCCTTGCCTGTTAAAATATCATCAAAAATCGTATCTTGATCAGGATAAGCACCTTGCCACTGGCTGCTGCCAGAAGCTGCTAGGAAAGCCTTGGCCTGATCCATAATCTGACAAATTGATCCTACTTCATTGGGATGTGCAAGACGAATTTCCATTAAGCATTCTCCGCTGCAAATTTTTTCATAAAGTCAATCAAATCGACCACACCTTGGCGTGGGAAGGCGTTGTAAAGCGAAGCCCGCATACCACCAACAGAACGGTGTCCCTTAATATTCTTAAAGCCTGCCGCTGATGCTTCTTTAACGAACTTGGCATCCAATTCCTCGCTAGGTGACACAAATGGAATATTGGCTACAGAACGCTCTTCTTTTTTACGTACTGGGTTTTTGTAGAAATTAGACTGATCAATGTAGTCATAAAGCAAGTCAGACTTTTCGCGGTTGATTTTTTCCATTTCATCCACACCACCGATTTCTTTGACCCATTCAAATACTAGCTTAGAAATGTAGATTGAGTATGCAGGTGGTGTGTTATATAATGACTCGTTTTCTGCTTGGATACGGTAGTCCAACATGCTTGAAAGCATTGGTTGATCGTTAAGGAAATCCTCTCGGATAATGACAACAGTCACACCAGCAGGACCAATGTTCTTCTGAGCGCCAGCATAAATCATGGCAAAATCTTCCACATTGTAGCGTGCCGCCAAGATGTTTGAAGACATGTCACCAATAACTGGAACGCCGTTGGTATCTGGAATGTCGTAAACAGCAGTACCTTCGATGGTATTGTTGGTTGTCAAATGTACGTAGGCTGCATTTGGATCGATATCGTTTTTATCAAAAGTTGGCAATTCTGCATAGGTGATATCTTCTGTAGAGCCCAACAAAATTGGTTCAAAGTCAATAGTCTTAGATAGCTTAACAGCCTCAGTATAGGCTTTTTTACCCCATGAACCACCTACTAAATAGTAGGCTTTTTTACCTTGGGCAAAATTGAGAGGAATCATGGTAAATTCCAAAGATGCTCCACCTTGCAAGAAAATAACTTTATAGTTATTCGGAATAGCCATGAGTTCACGCAGTGTTGCTTCAGCCCCTTTGATAATATCATCGAAGTCTTTGGAGCGATGAGACATCTCCAAAACACTCATTCCCGAACCATTGTAATCCAAGAATTCAGCTTGGGCACGTTCAAGCACTGGTTTTGGCAATACTGCAGGACCTGCAGAGAAGTTGTAGATTGTCATAAAATCCCTCCAAAAATTTAGTCTGTTCATTATATCACAAGTATTCTGAAAATTCCATAAAATAAGCTACATTCTCAGAAAAGGTACGGAAAATGAGAAAAGGACTAGACTCAACCTAGTCCATGATATAGATCATATACTTCTTGTTTTTTGATTTGGTAGCGTTTAGCTACTTCCTTGATGGCCTGGTTGGGTTTGCGGCCCATTACGATTTCCTTCTCCACCTCTGCCTTTAAATCCACTTCATCTACAGATGGAAACACTTCTTCGCCAGCACCTGCAACGATGATTAAACACTCACCCTTAAGTGGATTTTCCTCCAGATAATTGAGAACTTCTGTGATACTTCCTCGCTGGTACTCTTCATAGAGTTTGGTCAATTCCCGAACGACAGTCACTTGGCGATCTCCATAGACAGATAGCATATTTTCCAAGGTATCCGCTACCCGATAAGGAGATTCATAGAAAATCTGTGTTTCAGGGTAGGCATGTTTTTCTTGGAAAAAATCCTTTTGCTGCCCTGCTTTTCTCGGTAAAAAACCATAGAAAATATGAGGCTGGGGAGCCAATCCCGAGGCAATCAAGGCTGTAATACCTGCTGAAGCACCAGGTAGGGCTACAACTGGGATGTTTTCTTCAATGGCGACCTTGACCAGATCATGACCAGGATCCGAAATAGAAGGCAGACCTGCATCAGATACCTGGGCAATGGATTGACCCGACTTGAGCCAATTAATCAAGACAGGAATTTTTTCATGGGCATTGTGTTCATGAAAAGAGGTTTGTCTGGTTTCAATCTCAAAATGTTTAAGCAAGAGACCTGTATTTCGCGTATCCTCAGCTGCAATCACATCGACTTCTTTCAAGGTCTGGATAGCTCGAAAGGTCATATCCTGAAGGTTTCCAATAGGGGTAGGAACCAGATATAAGGTCCCAAAGCTAGTCTGTCCCTTAAATGATTTTTGTACTTTCATGCTATTCTCGATTCAATAATTCAATGCAGAACATACAAGGTTCATCATTTTCCCTGCGTTGTCCATAAGAGAAGGTACAGATATGGAAGCCATCTTCGTAGATATGTTCCAAGTTTTCCTTACCAAAGTTGGACGACTTATGGCCTATCTTATCTTCCTTCTCAAGACGCTCGCGCAATTTGGAATTTTCCAAACGCAAGGTCGTATTTTCATCAATGACACCCTGTAAATGCTTCTTTATGGCATCTACCTCTGCTAAGGTGGTCAAGAGATTTTGTGAAAAATCATCTAGGGCATCAAAAATTTCTTTCTTATCCATGGTCTTCCTTTCTGCTTATTTTAATGTCAGATACTCCAAACTATTCTGTAGGCTGACATTGGCCTGCCACATGTGTTTGGCTTTCAAGACTGCATCCATTTGTTCTCGTGCACTTTCCTCCATCATCCTCTCAGCCAACAATAAACTGAGCAAGTCAAACAAGCGCCCCTGCTCTGCTTTTTCCGAAGCCAATGCAACTAAAGTCCCTACCTGCAAATAGGCTTGATTTGGGTTGCCAAGGAGCAAATCGATAAACTTTTTAGACTGGCCAATTAAGTCTAGGAAATTCTTATTTTCTGCTAACTTTCTTGCCTCTTCTTGACTGGAGACCAATCGAGCCAATAGAGATGCTTCAGATTTCAACAAGCCCTCTTCTTCCAACATGCGTTCCAAGGCTGGCAGATTTTTAGGGAAACCAATTATCTGAGTCCGGCTCTTGATGGTTGGAAGCACTGCTTCTTCCTGATTGGTCAGGAGAAAAATATGAATGTCCGATTGAGGCTCTTCAATCACTTTAAGGAGGGAATTGGCTGCATTTGCATGCATTTTTTCTGCATCCCGAATGATGAAAACCTGTTTACTTGATTCAAAACCAGACTGGGAAAAATTCTTGACCAATTCACGAACAGTTTCAGTCTTGATGATATTGCCCTGCGGAGCTAGCAAGGTCACATCTGAAAACTCACCCGCTTCAATCAAACGACAAGTTCGACAATTCTGACAAGGTAACACACCAACCTTCTCCTGACAAAAGATGGACTGGCTGAGAAAAATAGCCATCTTATAACTGGCAAAATCACCAGCAAACAAATAGGCATGGGCCAGTCGGCCTTGCTCCAAAATAGTCACAAACCGCTGAAATATACTTGGTTGTAACTGTCTTAGTTCCTCAATTCTCATTTTTGTTCCGCAAACCGTTTCTGAATCACTGCCAATGCATCTGCAACAACTGCTTCTAAGGGCTGACTAGCATCAATCTTGACAAATCGCTCTGGCTCTTTTTCTAAAATGCTGAGATAGCCCTGCCGAACCCGTTTGTGCATATCCGCTTTCTCCATATCCAGACGATCCACATCTCGATCCGCATTGCGAGCAATTCGGGCCAGACCTTCTTCTGCGTCAATGTCAAAATAGAGGGTCAAATCAGGTTTCAGACCATCAGTCGCAAACTGGTTGAGCCAATTTATATCATCCACATTTAGACCACGTCCAAAGCCTTGATAAGCAATGGAAGAATCGATAAAGCGATCAATTAAAAGCAACTTGCCCTCAGCCAAGGGAGGTAAGATTTTTTCTTTCAAGTGCTGGCGACGGGCTGCGATAAACAGTAAAAGTTCCGTCTTATCATCCATTTCCGTATTGGCAGGATTGAGAATAATATTGCGAATCTCCTCAGCAATGGCCACTCCACCCGGTTCTCTGGTTGTCACCACTTCTGGTCCAAACTCCTGCAAGGCTGGTAACAATTCCTGCAAAACCGTTGTCTTTCCAGCCCCATCTGGACCTTCAAATGTAACAAAAAAACCCTTACCCATCTTTCCCTCACTTATTAGATATTCATTCCATTTTACCAAAAAATAGGCAAAAAATCACTTGAAAAATGGACTTGTTTTTTATATGAAAATCTTTTACAATTGATATATAGATTTCTTGGGAGGGCCCTATGATCCGTATAAAGAATATAGTCTTGATTTTGCTTGGTGCTGGTTTATTTGCCTTTGGACTAAATTACCTCATCATGCCCAATCGCTTGTTTGAGGGAGGAGCGACTGGACTAGCACTCATTATTTATTACCTATTCCATATTCAACCATGGGTAATGAACATTGTGATCAACATTCCCTTGTTTATTCTTGGTTGGAAAATATTAGGTAAAAAAACTCTCTATCTCAGTATTTTAGGGACCTTGGCTGTTACTGTTTGGCTGGCCATTTTTGAAAAAATCCCTTTCTCCATCAATCTCCAGCAAGATTTGATTTTGGTCAGTATCTTAGGTGGCATTCTGATGGGGTTGGGGTTGGGAACCATCTTTCGTTCAGGGGGAACAACTGGAGGAAGTGATATTATCGCCCGTATCGGTCATAAATACACTCCCTATTCTATTGGACAAATTATCCTAGCCATTGATATCCTAATTCTAACTTTAATTGTCATTGTCTTTAAGGATCTACGAACTGTCCTATATACCTTGATGATGGTAGCCATCGCTTCCCGTGTCATTGACTTTGTCACTGAGGGTGGATATGGTAGCAAGGGAGTGATGATTGTTTCACAAAAATCCGAACAACTTGCTCAAGCCATTGATAGTGAAATTGAACGCGGTGTCACCTTTATCAAGGCTCAAGGTTTTTACAGCAAGACCGATATCAATATGATCTACTCTGTCGTCTATAAAAGTCAATTACAAGAAATGAAGGAACTCATTCATCGCATCGATCCCCACGCCTTTATCACCATTACAGATGCACATGAAGTTTTAGGTGAGGGATTTACACTGGACCGAGATAAAAAACCTCTGGAACGTAACTAACATGAAAACTGCAGACTCAAAAAATCTGCAGTTTTTGTATTATTGAGTTGTTTCAAGTGGTTGTTCCGCAGATTGACCGCAGTTGTCAAAATTCCAGCAAATACGTTTTTTTATTCAGCTGGTTCAATTGGCTGTTCTGCCTCTGACTGAGCCGCCTTACCTTGATCCAATAAGGCAGCGATAATCTTCTGATCACGCAATTTTACAGAATCATTGATGGTTTCAGCAGATCGGATAATGGCCGCTTCCAGCTCACGACGTTTTTGGCGACCTTCATCAATAGCTGCAATAATCCCATTGTTTTGGGCGACCAAACTCTCTGCCAACTTAGTAACAGAAGCTACTGAAAGGGTAGGATTTTGAGCGGTGCGTTCCATCATCGGAATGGCTTCTTTTGAGGTATCCGCCAGCATTTGCAAAGCAGCATTGTTGGCATTGACAATGGCATCCGCTGTCTGACTAGACTTGATAGACTGTTGGAGGATACCCAACTGGGCAATAGACAGCTTCATTGTCGGAATGGTATTGCGGCGCAACATACCCAGACGTTGTTTCATATCTGATGAAACTTTGACAAGGTTGCGCATTTGCGGCGTTGTTGTCCAGGCAACATAGAGGCGACTCATGTATTCAGAGTGCTGTTGTTCCAGAATATTGGCAACTTCCGTCACACGCGCCAGCTTTTCAGAAGCAACTTGATAGTCTACCGTAGTTGGTTGCAGACCTGCCAAGCGTTCCTGCTCTGCTTTTGCTCTCTGGGCAGCCTCTTGACCAGTCGCTTCGATAAAGGCAATGACACCGACTAGATTTTCAATAGACTTGGTATTGTTCTCAATCAAGAGCTCCGCTGACACGATATTGCGGGACAAAACTTCTTCTTGCTTGACCACGCTGGCTGCCATGCTGTCCATTTTCTTTTCAATGGTCTGCGAATCAAAGTAAAATTCCTGCAAGTCATTTTTGGTTTGCTTAAACAAGCGCTGGAAGAAACCTGGTTTCTTTTCCAACTCAGCAGTTGTCGCAATGTCCTTATACTTAGCCACAAAGCCATTCAATTCACGGTTGGTATTGGCCAAGAGCTCATCCACCTGTGGAATTTCAATCTTTTTCTGTTCAGACAGAATGTGGTTGACCGTTGCATTGACTTCTTCCACGGCTTCCTTACCGAAGTCCAAGAGAGCATTCTGGTTGGCCAAGAAATTATCTACCAATTGCGGTGCCTTGGCCCGAATGCCTGTCTGTTGTTCTGGTGTCAACTGTGCCAAAAAAGATACCTTGGTCGAATCTCCAGCAGGTGTTGCTTGAATGATTTCTGTGGTCTTGTCCTTGGTTGACAAACTATTGTTAGCAATCTGATCAATATCGAAATTAAATCCTGACATTTTATCCCTCTTTCTTCTTCATCATGCGCAGGCTGATTTCAAAATCCTGCATATCTGCTTCGTTAAATTGTTTAATGGTATCGTCCAAATCCCTGTCAAAGGTTTCCAGAGCCAGCTTGGCCTGGGCAAGGCGCTCCTCTGCATTGAAAAAATCTTTTGGAGATTCCTTGATTTTCAAATAACCTTGTAAAATATCCCTAAAGCGGCTCATATTGGCTTCATGAATAGCTGTCAACTCTTCCCGCTTATCTGGCATATTTTCAAGTTTTTCCAGTATAACTTGGTTGTCCCTTTGAATATTGCAATAAGTTTCAAGAATTTCAGGAGCCAATTCTGCAATATAGGCTTGCTCGTCCCCAGGTTTAGCTTGCCTAGGAGGACGCTCACTTTTCAGATTATCATGACTTTCAGTAAAGGAGGAAGTCTGCTCAGGTATTTTCAATTGATACTTGAGTTGCAAGGTATCGACAATTTCCTTGCTTTGAAAGGCATCCAGGTATTTGCCATTCTTTTGATACAATTGGTCTAATTCAAATAATTCTCCCAAGATGCGACTACGCAAGCTTAAAACTGCTTTATCCTCACCATTTTCCGCCAACAATTGCTGGTGTTTTTCAAAACCAGACCGAATACTGAGTTGGAGGGTCTGCAAGCGGTTGATTTTATCCCCATGCAAAAAACGGTTGATATTATCACGCTGGAAAAGCTTACCAAGCATTGGTAAGACAACTTTCCCTAGAATTTTGAACAAACCGAAGACTAGAACAAGCAGGATACTCTCTATATCGTCATCTCTATACTTTTTGTATTTCTTATATCCCATACTTCCTCCTCTCGTAATCCCTTTTATTATACCATATAACTAATTTGTCTAGTCAAAACTTCTTTACAAAAAGAAGAAAAAGCCGAGAAATCTCGACTTTTAGATATTTTTTGCAACAGTTGGTACTAGACTATCAATTTGCAAACCCGCACCCTCGAATAGGCTACGAACTTCTTCTACATCTACCTTACCATCAATTTGGACTTCAATCACAACCTTGCCTGACTTAGTCGCTAGTTGGACAGTAGAAACAATATTATATTCTTTATCAGCTACCAGACGGATGATTTTTTCTAACTCCCCTGCCTTATTTTCCACAAGGAAACGTGCACGAACACCTTCTTCGCCATAACCTGACACATGGAGAAAGGCTGCAAATACATCTCGGTCAGTAATGACGCCATAGAGTTGTCCATTATCCACTACAGGCAAGATACCGACCTTGTTTTTGTACATAAGATAGACAGCATCTTCCAAACTAGCATAGCCTGAAACAGTGATGACATTTTTTATCATGACATCCTTGACCTTAGTCTTGTTCAGAAGATAGTTCATCTCGTAGATAGATAAACTGGTTGCCTTAGATGGACTGGCTTCAGCAATGGTTCCTTCCGTCACCAAGCCGACTAATTTGTCATTTTCAATTACAGGCAAACGGTGCAGGCCTTGCTCACGCATCAAATCAGCCGCATGGGCAATGGTTGTATCTGGTGAAATGTAAACAACTTTGCGGGTCATAAAATCTTTAACTGACATAGGATTTCCTCCTCGTATTTTCCTACTTCAATTATAGCACAATGAGAAAACGATTTCAATATTTTGTGAAAAGAAATGAAAATTAGGGCGGATAATCAGCAGAAAGATGGCTAAGCCAAGACATCTTTTATTGAAGGGAGATTAGACAGCCACTGTTCTCCATTTTGACTTCCTCCTCTGTCCATGTCTTTCTATCCAGCAGGTGTTCTGCCTTTTCAATAACATCTGATGTAGCTTGACTAAATTCTCGATTGGCAAATAGTAAAAATGTAGGCGAAAGCAAGAAGACTTAGATAATCTCCAAAATCTTTTTTACTATTAAAAACTTTCTAAAATTTTATCAATCTTAACCATCGCTTTATCATAGATAACCTGAGCCTGACTTGGATCGGCAGATTGCCCTTCGATAAAGACCTGATGAATGTCTTCAAAGCCTAAAAATTCAAAGATAGACTTAATATACTGGGCGGCTGGATCCTGACCTGTATAAACACCACCATTGGACTGGATGTGCAGGAGTTTTTTTCCTTTGACCAATCCGATAGATCCTTCCGGTCCATACTTGAAGGTCAGGCCTGCTACATTGATGGTATTGACCCAGGACACCAGCTGACTGGGTACATTGAGGTTCCATAGAGGGTTGATGACGACAATAGCATCTGCGGCTAAAAATTGCTTAGTTAACTCATTATAGCGTTCTAGACGTTCGGCTTGTTCTGGATTGATTTCTACTCCCTTCTTAGCTGCTCCCATTGCTTCAAATAGGGGCTTGTCCAAGGCTGGAATTTGGTCTTCAAAGACATCAACTACTTCTATCTTATCTTCTGGATGCAAACTAGCGTATCGTGCTTGAAATTCCTCCAAGGCCCGCAAAGCATAGGATTTTTGTGCATCGAGGGGATGGGCTTTTACAATCAGTAGAGTTGCCATAATATTTCTCCTTATTATCACTAATTATCGGTAGTTCTATTCTACTCTTTTTGATTTGAATTTCAAATCACCTGCTCACAGCAAGAGGCTGGTCAACCAGCCTCTGCTTTTCTTGTTTGTTTCTTATTTTAAATAAGTATAAGCAACACAGCCTAAACTATCAACAGCCGTAAAACCGAGTGCCTCATAGAAAGACCGTGTCTTCTCAGTATTGTCCGTCAAGAGATGAAGCTGATAAATACCTGGAAAGTGGGTAATGGCTTGCTCTAAAAGAGTGCGACCAATTCCCTGACGCTGATAGGTTGGCAGGACCAAGATATCCTGAATAAAAACGATTGAATGCCCGTCACCAACTGCCCGCAAAAGACCAACTAGTCGGTCACCGTCAAAGGCCGCAAGAACAAACAGGCTATGTTTCAAGGCCTTCTGTAACATGGTAGGCCGGTCAGTATAATTTGTCCAACCAACTGAATCATAGATTTCAAGGACTGCTTGAAAATCAAGTTGAGGATTTTGTTTGTAAGTAATCATGTCTTTCTCCTTTGTATTGTTTTTTAGAATACAAAAGCTTTATCCATTGTCAAAATGCCCATGGTCACCCCTCCTGTTTTACTACTTCTAGTATAACAAAAACTGCTCCAATTATGAAGCAGTTTTGTAACGACGATAAAAATAATAGAGACTCAAGGTTATGACAGATATACCAAACAAAATCAGCACAAGGATAGATAGGGATGGTGAGCCTATTAGACTAACTAGCAACAATAATCCACCAATAATGAAGAGATAGCCTGCCTGCTTTCTTCCCTTTCGTTCTATTTCATTGGTCTTGCTATCCAATTCCTCCTTGGGTAAATAATTCCCTATTAGCATATAGACGATAGCCAGCAGTCCAATGACAAGCCTACGGTAATCTAATTCTCCTCCTAAATTATACCAGAGTAAAGAAACTTGAATGATGAGAGCCAGTAGCGGAAAAAGCCATTTGACCACTCGAATGACTGGTGTTTTCCCTATCCCTTTCACATCATAAAGTACACAAATGAATAGGTGAACATAAAAGAATAGTAGCGGTGTCAAAATTGTCACCATATACTTGGCCATAGTGCCATTTGGCTCACCATTTACCCAAAAATGCGTTACCATGGTATCCGGCAATGCTCCATAGTAATAAATCGTCAATAAAGCAATCAGTAGGAATATACTAGAAGTTGCAAATAAAGTTTTTATGTCAATTTTCTTCATCTTGTTGCCCTCCAAAACTTGCAATCCAAACCAAGACTTCTTCAAAGACCGTATAGTTTAGACGATAATAAATAAAATTTTTCTGCTTTTCCTCCAAAATTAATCCAGCTTTTTTCAAAGTGGATAAATGATGAGAAACTGTTGCTCCTGTTAAATGAAATTGTTCTACAATTTCCCCAGCAGACTTCGGCCCCGACTTAAGACTATCTAAAATTTGCCTACGAATAGGAGCAGAAATTGCCTTCAAGGTTTCAGACAATCCCATAATAAGCCTCCTTGTCCATCTATTTAGAAATATTTCTAAATAGAATTATACTCTGTTTTTATTGTTTGTCAAGAACTATTTCGATTATTTTCTAAATAGATTTTAAAAAAACAGACCACTCTTTATGGTCTGTCAAATACGGCTTATCTCTCACCCTTATTGCGAATTACAAAGCCTGTTTGCTTTTCGCTTGAAGTGCGTTGGTGTGGTTTTTTGTTGTCTTGACGGCGGTTGTCACGTTTGAACTTGTCATCACGACGGTTGCGGTCGTTACGATCACCACGGCGTCCTCCACGGTCTCGGTTGCGGTCACTGTCACGACGGCCACCACGATCACGGTCGCGACCACCACGTCCACCTTTGCCTTTGGCTTGACCAGGAGCAAACTTGAATGGCAATGGTTTTTCACGCGCAATTTCTACCTCTGGCAGACTTTCTGGATCCTGAACAGTCAAGGTCAATACATAAAGCGCTAACTCTTCAGGAGTAAATTCAGCCGCTAACTGAATAGCATCTTTCTTGAACTTATCAAAATTGCTACGGATGGTTTCATCCGCCATTTCACGCTCAATTTTCTTCAAAGCAACTTTCTTCTTGGCTTCAAATGCTTCCTGAGCAGTTGCTGGCTTGAGACCTTTCATACGTTTCTTGGTCAAATCTTCGATGATAGCCAAGTAACCCATTTCATTGGGAGATACAAAGGTAATAGACTGACCGGATTGACCAGCACGACCTGTACGACCGATACGGTGCACATAGCTTTCTGGGTCTTGTGGAATATCGTAGTTATAGACATGCGTTACACCTGAAATATCCAAACCACGCGCCGCAACGTCCGTCGCAACAAGGACATCAATCTGGTCATTTTTAAAATCTCGGATGACACGAAGGCGCTTGTTCTGGTCCAAATCTCCGTGAATCCCTTCTGCACGGAAACCACGCAGTTTGAGTCCACGAGTCAATTCATCGACACGGCGTTTGGTACGACCGAAGACGATAGACAATTCTGGCTGATCAACATCCATGAGGCGAGTCATGGTATCAAATTTTTCATTCTCTTTGACACGGATATAGTATTGATCCACGTTGACGTTGGTCAATTCCTTGGCCGCAATCTTAACGTGCTCAGGCTCTTTCATGAACTTGACACCGATACGCTTGATTGGCTCAGGCATGGTCGCAGAAAATAGAAGGGTCTGGCGACTTGCTGGCACACGTTCGATGATCGCTTCAATATCATCCAAGAAGCCCATGTTGAGCATTTCATCCGCCTCATCAAGAATAAGGGTTTCAACTCCGTCAAGCTTGAGGGCTTTTCTCTTAATCAAGTCCAAGAGACGACCAGGTGTACCAACTACGATATGGGCACCTGAACGAAGGGCCTTGATTTGTTTTTCAATGCTAGAACCACCGTAAACAGAGCGAACTTTTACACCCTTTTCACGACCAAATTTGAAGAGTTCTTCCTGACTTTGTACCGCCAACTCACGTGTTGGGGCAATAATCAAGGCTTGGACAGCTTGATTGTCGATGTCAATCTTGTTGAGGGTTGGCAGACCGAAAGCTGCAGTTTTTCCTGTACCTGTCTGTGCCTGACCAATCACATCTTTGCCTTCCAAAGCAAGCGGAATGGTCTGCTCCTGAATTGGTGACGGCGTTTCAAACCCCGCCTTCTCAACGGCAAGCAAAATGTCTTCGGACAGATTTAATTCAGTAAATTTCAATGTATTCTCTTTTCTAAAAGGCAGTACGAAGCTACCTTATCTCACTTTATTTGTAACAATTATTTCCACTGGCAGCGAACTAACCAGTATCAGACTTGCAACTTACCTAGTATAACACATTCTCAGCATTAAGGTGAGGATTTACCTTGGAAATCAAAATAATACGTTTTCACAAAAAGCAACCTCTCTCGAGATTGCCTATTCTTACTTCAATTCCTTTTTTGAAAATAGCAGAGCACCGCAGATGAAGTAGCCCAAACTAAAGACCCGTGCCAAGATTGACGGCCAAGAGAGCAAGTTCTCCAAGTCAGCCGCTACAGATAATTGTGAAAACATCATAAAGTCCGAAAAAAAATCCGTTTTAAGAAGAATGCCTGTCGCCATCATGAACAACTGATCAAACAAGAAGGCAATCAATATATAGACCATGTAAGCCTGATAGATTTTTGGGAAAATGACAAACAAGATTGTACAAAAACTAGCAATCACAATATAAAAGGGCAACTGATAACCAAAACCTTCTAAAAGAACCCCGTAATCTGTTGCTCCATTCATCATCTGACGAGCAAAACCAGTCAGCATATAGGCAAATAAGACATAGAAGACACAAAGTCCCACACTAGACAACCACTTGTGAGTAAAAATCTTCAAACGGTTCTGGGTACGTACCAGACTATTATTGACTGTCCGAAACTGGAAATCATCCCAAAAGAAAATCTTGGCTGGTGCCACAAAAAAGAGAGGCAACAAGTTTGTCCAGTTAGACAGAATATCCTCCGCCCCAACAGCAGTCAGTTCCTGACTACTGCTATAAGCCAAAATCAGACTGAGAACAATCAATATTGCCAGACTAACCAAGGATAATCTTTCCTTACGAATACGATACCAATCTGCTTTCACCAAATTCATTTTCCACTTCCTCCTAGTTCAACAAGCTCAAATAATACTCTTCCAAATGCTGGCCCTGACGGTAAATCTCCAGAATTTCAATCCCTGATTGACCCACCAAATCAATAAGAGATTGAACATGTTCATCCGCATCCAAGACCAAACCAGCTTCTTCCAAACTAACTTCCAGCCCCTTTTCTTCCAAATAAACCTTCACAGCTGCATTGTCTGCCGTATCCAGATAGAGCTTTCTCGCCACAACCGCTGCCAAATCAGCCCTGGTCAGATCACGAATGACCTTGCCCTTGTGCATGATGACAAAACGATCTGCCAACAACTCCAACTCCGACAAGATATGACTAGAAATCAGGACCGTCATTCCGTACTCACCCCGCAAGCGCAGGATGATATCACGCACCTCCTTGATCCCAGACGGATCCAAACCATTGATTGGCTCATCCAAAATCAAAAACTCTGGAAAGTCAATAATCGCCAAGGCAATGGACATCCGCTGCCTCATCCCAAGGGAAAAATTCTTGACCTTCTTCTTCCGATCCACATCCCCCAAACCAACTAAGTTCAGCACTTGCTTGATACGCTCCGTTGGATTTTCTAAGGACAATTGCAGAGCTGCATACATAAGATTGTCCCAGGCAGACATATTGGGGTAGAGGGTAGGCGATTCGATAATAGCTCCCATCTTAACTGGTTTTGGAAAAATCAGCTGACCCGTCGTTGGAAAAATCAGCCCTGACAAGATTCGGATTAGAGTTGTTTTCCCCGCACCATTTTGTCCAACCAAACCACAAATCTCTCCACGCTGGATGGCAAAGGATACCTGATCTACCGCAGCCTGCTGACCATAGACCTTACTCATTCCCTCAATTCGTAACAAGACATTCTCTGAATTCATAACACGCTCCTGTTTGTACCTTTGTTTTGATGTCTTAATTATATCATACAAACAATACAGCGTCAAGTCGAAAAATTAAAAAAGTTTGGAAAGAAGCCAATTCAAAAAATAAAACCTATACTCACCGTCCAGTACTGACTGGTGAATACAGGTTCTATCCTATTTCCATTTGGTCAAACACAAGTCTAAGGCTTTACTGATAAGAAAGACCATAACCAGGGTCCAAAACGTTTTGAACCAACCAATTTTAAAAGCCAAGGGTGTCACTACCAAAATATCAAAAATCAAAATAACCCTTGTAATCTTCCAATTGAAATATTTGTTACATAATAAGGCAACTATGTCACTACCTGCTGTTGATCCGTTTCCTTTAAGAACCAGAGCCATGGACAAACCAGTCGCTAGACCAGCTACTATAGCAGAGGGAATAAGAGGAAGCCATTGGGCCTGTAGAAATCTTGTCACATACATAGTCGCCGACATAGAACCCACTGCCAAAAAAGTATAGAAGACCCTTACTCTACTCAAAAAACGGTAGGCCAAAACTAGGAGAACACCATTGAATATAAAACTTGTTACCCCTGCTTCCATGCCCATAGTGTAGTAAAAAAGCAAGGCAAGCCCTGTGACCCCACCTTCTCCAAACTCATGGGGAATAACCAACATATTCAAAACTAGGGCATACAAGATCCCACCCATAACAATCAGTAAACAATCTTTTAAACCTATCTTTGACATAAAAACACCTATTGTATTTGTCTATATTTAGTATATCAAAAAAAGTAGAAAGCGGATACACTTTCTACTCATTCTACACCGATATTGTTAGGATTATTTCCCCAAAACTGCGGATGCTAAGGCTTTTTGGATAGCAATAACACTCTTGTCACTCTTGAACTGGAGAGTTTCTGCTGGCTCTGCCGCAGAAGAAATCCAAATTTTTAATTCAGCATCCAAGTCAAAATGACCGGAGGTTTCGACCGTAAATCGTGAAATCGAACGATAGGGAATAGACTTGTAGGAAACCTTCTTGCCTGACATTCCTTGCTTGTCCACCAAAATCAACCGATACTCGGTAAAAACAATCAAGTCGCGGACCAAACTAAAGGCCATTTCTACCTGTTCCGCATCCAAAAGGATGTCTGCCAACTCCTGCTCTACCTTGTCATTATTCATCTGTGAGGCATTGCCCATCAAACCTGAAAACAAACCCATGTGTTTACTCCTTATACCTATTCTTAAAAATCCGAAAGATAAACCACTCTAGTCAGGATCTTACTCCTTATTATCGTTAAAAAGTTTATCAAGCCAATTTCCATCTTTGGTTTTATCATCTTCTTTAACCGTTACTTCAACTCGCCCATTTGGGTCTTCTATTGTTTTTTTTACCGTATATTCATAATCATGGCGCGAGGTTAATACAATAGTAAAATCTGAATGTTCTTCATATGCTTTAGGAATTTCAATACTGATACTATCAGTATCTGATGAATACGGATCTGTCTCACTAGTAACTTCTGTCCCCTCATCAGCCAAAATAGTCAAATCTTTAATTACTTCACCAGTCTTATTGATAACGGTTATATAGCGTCCCTTTTCCTCATTTTGCTCCGCTGTTTGATTACTATTTTTTGCACAAGCACCTAACGACAGTGATAAAAAAACTAAGAATAATCCTTTAAAAATACTTTTCTTACTCATTTTTAAGCTTTACCTTTTTCCTTTCTTTGACTTTTTCAAAAGTTGTTTTCCAACCATAGTTGATGTATCTTGGAATGAAGAAATATCGCTTTTTACCCAACGACTCTGTTTCTCAAGAGAGTCATAAAAAAATGGCATTGCATCAATGATACTCGGCTCTATACTAGCATATAAGAGAACACCTAGGGTAACCGATAGCACATACAATATTCCCATATTCCCCATAGCTGCATTTATTGTTACCAATTTCAGCATTCCCAGAAGGATTACAACTATCAAACAAACACCACTGATAGATTTTAATCCAATCCAAGAAATAAGTATAGCGAATAGTATCACATAATGTGTGTCAATAGGAAAACCAATACCTAAAACGGAAAATCTCTCGGTTATCAATAACATATTGATAATTCCTGATAAAGTAACAATATTTACAATAAGAAGTGCTGTGTCTAAAATAGAATGAAATAATTCATGCACTCCTTTGAATCGAACAAGGTATGCACCGTAAATGAAGGTGGCATAGATTCCACCAATTAAATTAGGCTTAAATACAACTGCTTTCGTAGAGCCTCCAACAAACCAATTACGAAATGATAAAATGATAGCAATTGAGAGTAAGATAACAGCTAACCAGCCTTTCAGATTGCGATTAACCATTGAAGAGGAGGCAGCGATATTTTCAGGTGAACTTCCATACATTTCTGAGAAAGCATTTTTGGCAAGCAAAGCTGCTTCTTCTTGGCTGTTTGCTGTAATGATGTAAGTATGTCTCTCTTCATCAACTTTAGTCACTTCACCTCTTGTATGAACCATGTATTCAGCCATAAGTAATCTCACCTTTCTTTCATTACACATTTATTATACAATTCAATTCACAACCTGTCAAAATGAAAAAAGAAATGGAAGTTCTATTCCTTTTCTACATCTTCTCTTCCAACTCCACATCAGGATATTTGTCCGCAAACCAGCGGAGGGCGAAGTCGTTTTCAAAGAGGAAGACGGGTTGGTCGAAGCGGTCTTTGGCTAGGATGTTACGGCTTGATGACATGCGTTCATCCAGGTCTTCTGGCTTGATCCAACGGACTGTCTTTTTACCCATTGGGGTCATGACTACCTCAGCATTGTACTCGCCTTCCATGCGGTGTTTGAAGACTTCAAACTGGAGCTGACCAACAGCACCCAGCATATACTCGCCAGTCTGGTAGTTCTTGTAGAGCTGGATCGCTCCTTCTTGCACCAGTTGCTCAATTCCCTTATGGAAAGATTTTTGTTTCATGACGTTTTTGGCAGAAACTTTCATGAAAATTTCAGGTGTGAAAGTCGGTAGCGGTTCGAATTCAAACTTGTTCTTACCTACGGTCAAGGTATCTCCTACCTGGTAAGTTCCTGTATCGTAAACCCCGATAATGTCACCCGCCACTGCATTTTCCACATTCTCACGGGATTCGGCCATGAACTGGGTCACGTTGGACAACTTGGCTCCCTTGCCTGTACGAGGCAGGTTGACCGCCATGCCGCGTTCAAATTCGCCCGAAACCACACGGACAAAGGCAATGCGGTCGCGGTGACGAGGGTCCATATTAGCTTGGATTTTGAAAACAAAACCTGAAAAGTCTTTGTTGAGCGGGTCAATGACGTCGCCTGTCGTTGTCTTGTGACCATGTGGCTCTGGAGCAAACTCCAAGAAGGTATCTAGGAAGGTCTGCACACCAAAGTTGGTCAGGGCTGAGCCGAAGAAAACAGGTGTCAAATCGCCGTCCAAAATCGCCTGCTCTGAAAATTCATTCCCAGCTTCCGCCAGAAGTTCAATATCATCCAGAACTTGTGCATAAAATGGGTTAGAACCAAAGAGCTTGTCGCCTTCATCCAAGCTTGCAAACCGTTCATCGCCTCGGTAGAGTTCCAAGCGTTTGTTATGGAGGTCATAAAGTCCCTCAAAGGATTTTCCCATACCAATCGGCCAGTTCATCGGATAGCTGGCAATGCCCAAGACTTCTTCCAACTCTTGCAGCAAATCAAGTGGCTCACGGCCATCACGGTCCAACTTGTTGATAAAAGTAAAAACAGGAATGTTGCGATGCTTCACAACCTCAAAGAGCTTTTTGGTCTGAGCCTCGATACCCTTGGCAGAGTCCACCACCATGACAGCCGCATCCACCGCCATCAAAGTCCGATAAGTATCCTCAGAGAAGTCTTCGTGCCCTGGTGTATCTAGGATATTGACACGCTTTCCTGCATAGTCAAACTGCATAACAGAGGAGGTAACAGAGATACCACGTTGTTTCTCAATATCCATCCAGTCAGACTTGGCAAAGTTACCAGTCTTTTTCCCCTTGACCGTACCTGCTTCACGAATCTCCCCACCAAAGTAGAGCAACTGCTCGGTAATGGTGGTCTTACCCGCGTCCGGGTGAGAGATGATCGCAAAGGTACGGCGTTTCTTGATTTCTTCTTGTAGTGACATGATGTTTATTCCTTTTCTTTTTCTGTATATAGGTTCATAGCAGAGCTGGGCTCTAAATTACTTCAATTTACATTGGTTTAATCCTCATTCTTTGACAGTTCAGCTTAAAACAAAAGAGCTGCTGTGCAACTCTTTTATTATAACGGATTCGCATAGATTTTTCAAACGCTTGGAAACTCAATCTTGGAGCAGATAGACCAATTTCTTTTTCCAATATAATTGGAACCCTGCCTGAACAGAACTAATTAAACATGATATCACTAGCGTGAGGAGAACAAAATTAAACAAAATCACTTGGCTATTGACTATGGGTAAGCGAGTCAAATAACCATAATTACCTTTTGTCAACCAATTAACAAAAAGCATGACCAGATGAAGCATGACTGTCAGTGACAAACGCTCCCGTCTTGAAAGACTGAATTGATGTCCCTCTGTCAAAATATAAGACAAACACAACACTGCTAAAGCATAATGACCAACCACAAAGGTAAAGAAGGTCAGATGTGGAAAAGGAAAGGGATCGAAGACCGGGTAAATAAAAGCCACCAAGGAACCAATGAGACCAAGATAGGAAAAGTAGAGTTTCAAATCTCCCTTCCTAGCAAACAGTAAAAATAATATGGCTAGTCGACAATGATAAAAGGGTAAACTTTCAGATAGGGGAAAATCAGCCCAAACATACCAAGTATATAGACTAACCACTTGAAAAAGTAAAATTGTCCAAAACAAACGGTTAAACCAAGTTTTAGTATAATATTGCGTGGTCAAGTAAAGCAAGATAAAAAGCAGTAGCAACAAGCCAAGGTGAGTAAATAACCCTAGATGCGGGCCATGCGAAACTTGATTAGTAAAAAAATCATTCATACTTTCTCCCCCTAAATCCTTTCTAACCATTCAAACCAAAGATAGTATATCAAATTTTATAAATGTTTACAAGCTGGATTAAAAAATTAGGACGTCAACTAGTAGGATAATAATGATAATAACCTGTAAATTCTAATTTCCATGTCTGGCCATCTTTCTATGTTATTAGAAAATACCTTAGGTTCTTGACGAAAAATAAAATATGGCGGAACTTCCCCCTATAAAAGTAGGAGAAATTCAATCATATTCACTATTTTACTAATTCTTCCACCACTTTAGCCAACTGCATTGAGTTAGAGCCCTTGAGCAAGATCTGATCATTGGTTCCTAATACTGACTGAACCTGTTTTACCAGGTCTTCAAATTGGTCCTGCTCTGTATTTTTCCTAAAGAAATAGACTTTTCCAATCGGGAACATCTGACTAGCCAACTGGGCCAGACCTTCAATATCCTGACCGTAGAAAATGACGGTGTCTAGCACATCAGGCGACAGGCTCAGAATCATCTGATTGTGGAGTTCGACGGATTGGTGTCCCAGTTCTTTCATGTCTGCCAAGACTGCAATTTTCTTACCGCCTTCATTGGCTGGAATGCTAGAGAAGGTTTCCAAAATCAATCGCATAGCGGTTGGATTGGCGTTGTAGACATCGCTGAGAATATCTGCTCCGTTTGTTGCCTTCTTCCACTCGGTACGGTTGCGGGTCAAGTTTAGACTGGCTAGGGCTGAGGTGATTGCCTCATCAGGCACACCCAAGGTCTTGCCCACGTAGCTTGCAACCATGGCATTGGTGGCATTGTACTTGCCTGTTACAGGCAGGAAAATGTCGCCGGCCATAAAGTTTACGGTGAAGGTCAGGGTATCTTTTGACTCAACCAGACTAGTCACCTGCAATTCAGCCTGCTCACCGAAGCGAATAAGTTCTACATGGCTTGGCAAGAGCTTATCCGCAATCGGATCTGCTGGGATCAAGAGTTTACTACCTGGCTCCATTCCATCTGCAATCTGTAATTTTCCTTTGGCAATCTCTTCGCGTGAGCCGAAAAATTCCAAATGCGCTTCACCAAACAGGGTAATAACTGATAGGCTTGGTTTGGCAATTTCAGAAAGCAAGTGAATATCGCCTAAGTGGTCTTGGCCCATTTCCAAGACCAGTTTTTCTGTATCATCTGGCATATGAAGGACGGTGTAAGGCAGACCAATTTCATTGTTATAGTTGCCTTGGGTCTTGTAAGTCTTATAGGTGGTGGCTAGGACATCGTGAATCATGTCCTTGGTGGTCGTTTTACCGTTTGAGCCTGTCACGGCAATGACTTCTACCCCTGTTTTCTCTAGGTAGTAGGCCGCTAATTGTTGAAGCGCAGCCAAGCAGTCATCTACTAGAAGGTGGGGAACATCAAGGCTGACTTCCGAAAGGGTTACTGCGCAGCCATTTTCAAAAGCAACAGGAATAAAGTCATGACCGTCACGCGCACCCTTGAGGGGAATAAAGAGGTCACCTGCTGTGACGAGGCGGCTGTCGAACTCGACCTTGTTGAGTGCTGTATCAGGATAAAGACTACTATCATTTTTTGCGCCCAAGACCTGAGCGACTTCGTGTAGGGTTAATTTCATTGTTTTCTCCAATAAACTAAAGGCTAGTTTCACCCCCACACCGCTTCTCAAAATTTGCGTCAACATCTCAGCGCAGTGGTTGATTGGCAGATTTGTTCGTGTTTTACACTCCAAATCTGTCCTAATCAACTGTGCGGGGGCGGGAAAACGAACTCTATTTTTGACCTTTCGAGTTCTTTCCCGCTCCCATTATACCATTTTTTATCGAACTTGAGTGAGGACACCATCTTTCATCTCATAAACCTTGTCGCATTTTTCAATCATGCGCTGGTCATGTGTCACCATGATGATGGATTTGTTTCGTTCTTTGGCTTCCTTAGCTAATAACTCAACCACTTCAAAAGCGCGATTACTATCTAGACTGGCTGTCGGCTCATCAGCAAGAATCAAGGCTGGATCATTATAAAGTGCACGGGCAATAGCTACCCGCTGACGTTCTCCGCCTGACAAATCCTTAGGGAACTTGTTTTTGAGATGGTCCACACCCAATTCAGATAGGAGTTCGTTTCGCTTGCTCGGTTCAGCTTTCTTATTGACCTTATCAACCAAGGTTAATTGTTTTTCGACCGTTAAAAATGGAATCAAATTGGAAGCCTGCAAGACAAAACCAATATCCTTATAGCGCAATTTGGCACGTTTTTTCTCAGGTAAATCAGAATAGTCCGATTGATTGATTAAAACACGGCCCGTTGTCGGTGTTTGTAAACCACCCGCCAAGGTCAAAAATGTTGACTTCCCAGAACCAGATGGTCCAATGATGGCAACAAATTCGCCTTCTTCAATGCTAAAATTTGTTGGTTTAAGAGCCGTAATGGTTTGGCTACCATCTTGGAAGGTCTTACTAATATTTTCAAAAATAAGTGTTTTCATAAGAACCTCCTAAGATAGATTTCGTAATGGATCTACCTTAAAGATAGATCCTACAGAGAAACTAGCACCCAATAGGGCAAATACAACTAGTGCTAGGCCGATTGCAATATAGAAGGTCCAGTTATTCTCAAATGGAACAGCGCTCGGCAAGACAAGGGATGACAAATAAGTCCCAGCCAATCCAAGGACGGTTCCCACACCAGCCAGTAGGAAGGTTTGAGCCAGTACAGAACCTGAGATATAGCCATTTGAAAGACCTTGAATTTTCATCAGGCCAAAAATCGGCGATTTCTGTGTTGTCAACACAAAGATAAAAATACCAACAACAATAGCTGAGATGACAATCAAGAATCCTATCATAAAGCCAAAGGTCATATTTTGTGCCTTATATCCTGGCAGATTTTCAATAAAGTCTGCAATGGCAACTTTTTCCAGCTCATCTGGTAGAGAAGCGACATCTCCACGAACGACAATGGCACTGGCAAGATTACTCGTTGCAGCTTGTTGTTTATCAGCCTGCATCAATTCTGCAAATGCCGTAAAGTCCATATATACAACAGGCGCCACTCCAAAGTAGGCGTTGTCTGTATAACCTACAATGGTCACTTTTTCGTCAGTGCCCGACAGATAGACTTCATCACCTAGCCCAAAACCTTCTACTTCTGACAAGGTTTTGTCTACAAGGACTTCTCCCGTATTTTCATACAGACGACCTTCTACAATATTTGGAACGATAAAACTATCTGATTCAACAGCAAAGATGTTTACCTTTTCTTTTTCGTCTGAGGTGGCATTTTCATCCACATAGGCAACTCCAGCTTGTTGGCGAATCAAGGCCTTGTCACTAGCATCCACCTGATCAAGCAGGCTCGTATCAATTTTGGATGCTGTAATCAGGCGATTGCTTTCTGAATTAAGCAAGACATAATCTGCCTGCCATTTATCAACTGCTGTTCTATTTTCCTGCATGAGACCATAAGCCAAACCCGTCAGGAAAAAGACCAAGTAGGAAATCAGGATCAACAAACCTAAAATCAAGCCATAACGCAACTTATTTTGTCGCATTTCTTCGATTGCTAAAAACATGCCTATACCTCTTCCAACAGTCCAAAGTGAATGGCGAAACTGATGTCGTCACTCAAGAGCGCTTTTACCTTGCATCTCTGCTCAACGTAGGCTAAGATGGCAGCCTGCTTTTCTTCCGAAACTTTTTCAGCCAATCGGATAGACACTTCGAATTGTCTATCTTCCAGCTGAGAAGAAACTTGAACAGGCATGGTTTTATTGCCTTCTTGGCTGGCATAGTAGCCCTGCACGCACATGGTCACACAGGCAGCCAATCCTATATTGACCAAACTAACTGGAGTTTCCCCCTTCTCCGTCACCCCAAAGGTACGAACCGGTTCACCATAACCTTGAGAAACTGCCTGAAACAGACCTTCCCCTTTTACTGTCGTTTGATACATAAACACCTCCACATACTAGAGACTATTCTAATCTTTTTTGCAAACCTTTGCAAGAATGTGAACTAGAAAAAGATTGGAAATTTTCCAATCTTTTTCACTAAATCAAATGACTTTCACGTTTTTCAAACATTTCTTTGGCCAAGCCAACCAACTCTTCAATCAAGTCTGGGTAAGCTAGGCCCATATTATCCCAAAGGAGTGGATACATAGACCACTGGGTAAATCCTGGCATGGTGTTGAGCTCATTCAGGAAGATGTCGCCGTCTTCTGTCAGGAAGAAATCACAGCGAGAAAGTCCACAACCACCGATAGCACGGAAGGCTTGGGCAGCATTGTCCCGCATAATGTCCATGATAGACTCATCAATCTTAGCTGGGATTTCCATGGTGATTTTGTTATCGATGTATTTGGCATCGTAGTCATAAAAAGCAACGTCTTTGACTACTTCGCCAGGAAGTGTCGTTTTCACGTCAGCATTTCCCAAAAGACCAACCTCAATCTCACGCGCATTAACACCCTGCTCAACGAGGACACGGCTGTCATACTTGAAGGCCAGCTCAAGTGCCTTACGCAAGCCAGCTAAATCCTCAGCTTTTGAGATACCGACACTTGACCCCATATTAGCTGGTTTTACAAAGACCGGATAAGTCAATTTTCCTTCAATCTCTGCAATCTTTTCGTCAATATTTTCACCCTCTATAACTGCCACATAAGGTACTTGGGAGATTCCTGCTGAATCAAGTACGCGCTTGGTAGTGATTTTGTCCATGGCAACGCTAGAAGACAAGATATTGGTACCAACATACGGCATACGAAGCACTTCCAAGAAGCCTTGGATCGATCCATCTTCCCCCATTGGTCCGTGAAGGACAGGGAAAACGACTGCATTTTCTTCATAAATATCACTCGGACGGATTTTTTGCTCTTCAATAATCGTCGCATTGGTCATCAATTTTTCATCAGCAGCTGGTGTTTGAGAAAATTCTTGGGTCTTCACAAAGTCACCAGCTTGCGTGATGAAATAGGTTTTTACAAAGAATTTATCATAATTGATGGCACGCATGACGCTCTCAGCTGATAAAACGGATACTTCTCGCTCTGCTGATCGGCCACCGTATAGTAAAATCAAGGTTTCTTTTGACATATCTTTTCCTTTTCTAATTCAAAATTACTATGGTTAGTATAGCATAAATTTTCAAATTGTCATCTGAATTTGGTTTTCAAGTCTATAGTTCTGTCCTGTTCTCAATGGCACGAAGGAGAGTGACTTCATCGGCGTATTCGATGTCACTTCCGACTGCCAATCCTCGCGCTAAGCGAGTAACCTTAATTCCCGCTGGCTTTAGGACACGTGAGATGTACATGGATGTCGCCTCCCCATCTGCTGTCGCATTGGTCGCTACAATGACTTCTGTCACTTCATTTTCCATCAAGCGGGTCAGCAGAGTTTTCAGGTTAATATCGTCTGGCCCAATGCCATTCATTGGGGAAATCAAGCCGTGCAAGACATGGTAAAGACCGTGATATTCTTGGATATTTTCCAAGGCTGTCACATCTCGACTATCTTCTACTATTAAAATCGTCGACTGATCACGACTGGTGTCTTGACAAATTCCACAAGGGTCCTGGTCTGTCAAATTGCCACAAACCGAACAATAGGTCAAATCCCTCTTGGCAGCCAGGAGATTTTTTGCAAATTCATTGACCACATCATCTTCCATACCGATGGTATAGAAGGCCAAACGAGTGGCTGTCTTGATACCAATTCCAGGTAGTTTTGAATAGCTGTCAATCAACTTGGCAATGGGGGTAGGGTAAAGCATAAGCCTCCTTAATAGGTTGGATAAAGTGAATAATATAGGTTGATAATCTCTTGAACAATGGTCTTGGTTGTCGAATTTTCATTGGTCAAGTTCGGCAAGACAACTGCTACGGCAATCTTTGGATCGTCACTAGGGGCATAGGCCACAACGTTTGTGTTAACAGCTGTCACAACATCACCAGATGGGGTGGTCGTATAGGTTTCGGCTGTACCTGTCTTGGCACTTACAGTAACCGCTGCTCCACGCCCAATAGCTGCACCTGTGATAAAGCGACCACCGCCATTGACAACCTGATAGAAACCTTGACGTAGGGTAGCCATATCATCAGCTGAGATATTGACCTGATTCATTTCTTTCCCCGAAACTGTTTCAATCAAATCACCCAAACCACCTTGCTCATTATTGCCATAAATTCCCTCCACCAGATGGGGCGAAATGCGGGTTCCATTGTTGGCGATGGTAGCAGCATATTGGGCCATCTGCATAGGAGTATAGTTATCAAACTGACCGAAAGCATTGGTAATAAAGTTTGCAGTTGTGTATTCCTCTGGCAAGAAACCTGTGGACTCTAAAGGCAAGTCAATACCCGTAGAAGACCCCAAGCCAAATTCACCAAAGGTGGTACGGAGTTTGTTCATGGCATTGGTCAAGGTATCACCATCATTGAGGTACATATTTGGTTCATAGGTCTGACCCAACAAGCCCAAGGCGATTTTAACCATATAGATGTTGGAAGAATATTCCAAGGCTTCTGTGGCATCAATGTTAAAGGAATAAGCGCCATACCAGGAAGTAATCGGTGCTGAGCCTGCAAAATAAATCGGCTCATCCAACTGGACTTGGTTGCCAGAAATAACTCCATTTTCCCAGCCTGCGCTGATGGTAGCTCCTTTGACGATGGAACCAGGTGTAAAGACACTGGTAATAGTTCCCAGAGCATCTTCCCTAATTTCACCCGAACCTTTTTCATGACTGTAACCAGACATGGCTAAGACAGCTCCTGTAGATGGTTCCAAGGCAACCGCATAGACACCTTCCGAGTACAAAGCAGACCCCGTCGCTAACTCATTTTGAAAATGTCTACTTAGGATAGCATTGACCCCATCTTGAAAGGCTAGATCAATAGTCAGCTTGATATGATTTCCTTGCTGACCCTCTTGGATGGTCTTAATACTCTCCACATTACCATTTCGGTCCAGATTGATTTCCTTTTTCTCACGTTGTCCTTGTAGGACTTCTTCATACTGCTTTTCAAGGTAGGCTGTTCCCACTCGGTCATTTGGCGAATAGCCTTTAGATAAATAATACTCTGCATCTTCAGCTGGCAAACCTGCCTGCTCACTGGTTACTGTACCGATGACCGAACTCAAAGAAGTTGGCAAAATAGTCCGCTGCCAGCTATTTGTTGTCGAAATACCAGGCAGTTGAGATTCGTTGGCAACAATATGAGCCACCTGCTCTGCGGACAAGGAGTCTGTTACCAGGTTTACTGTTGCGAAGTAAGCAGCACCATTCATTTGCTTAAATAGTTCTATGGCCTGATTTTCCTGTTCCGAATAATTCAACACATCTTCAGACAAACTTTCAACCGCATTAGCATAAATAGTGGCTTCTTCAAGATAGTTCCCATCCGAATCATAGAGTTTCTCTTTTGGCAACTTCTCAACAACCTGCTGATAGACTTCTGTATCCGCCAAATAATAGTCCGCCTTATCGCGTTGAGTAATCGTAACATTTGATACATTCACCCACTGCAAGAGCTTGTTAGCCACCTCTTTCATCTCCTGAGCTGACATCTTGTTGGACCGCGTAAAGGAAACGACCTGCTGAATTTGATTTTCTACAAGCGGCTTGCCTTGAGCATCATAAATTTGTCCACGAACAGAACCATTACTGATAATTTTTTGACTGGCAGTTGATAACTTATTGCTATAAAAATCATGGTTGACAATCTGCATGTCTGCCAAACGCAAAATCAAGACCAAAAATAAGAAAATAACGATAGAAAATAAAATATTTAGACGGATGGCAATAAAATTCCCATTATTCTCCACCAAATGTTCCTGTCTTTTTTTCAATTCACCGACCTCATTCTAGAAATATCCTTCTTATTATACCACAGGAAAAAAATATTTTTTAGACCTAGCTTCCTTTTGAGAAATTTTTTCTAGTCTATTAAGCTACCATCCTTTATCCACCACTTACTTGTTGCGACCTTGTCCACAAACTCTTGGTCATGGGAAATTAAGAGAACACTGCCCTGATAGTCTTGCAAAAATTTCTCCAGAGCTTCAATGGCTACCACATCTAAAAAATTGGTCGGTTCATCTAACACTAAGAGATCGGCATCGGCCAACAAGACCTTAGCCAAGGACAGTCGAACACGTTCCCCACCAGACAACTTTGCTACCTTCTGCTGGGTCTTATCGTAAGAAAGCCCCAACATGCCTAAAAGATTGAGAACCGTTACCCTATCTTGAAGCGATGTCGAGCTAGCATTCACAAAGGCTGTTTCTTCTTCGTTGAGATTTGTCAAATCCTGGGAGAAATAAGCAATTTTTAATTTTGGATTGTAGTAGCCTTCTAATTCTTTTGACATCAATTTCCGAACAAAACTTGTTTTCCCAGAACCATTTGACCCTACTAAAGCTATCTTATCCCCAAATGTCATGCCAAGCTGAGGAAAATCAAATAAATACTTTTCCCCAATCCAGAGCTGACCAGCCTGCAAGTGAAAAAGGCTGTGAAGACCAGTATCCAAGGCACCTTTCGCTTCCATCTTTACCCACGCTTCCTTTCTGGGTTGCTCAACCTTGTCCAAACGCTCCATCCGTTTTTCCAAATGCTTGGCAGACTTAGCCATTGACTTGGCTTGACTATCATAGGACCCCATCATAGCATTAACCTTCCACTCGGACGATGAAACACCTTTCTTTTTCTTCCCCATCTTATGTGCCTTTGCCTGACGCTCTTGCTGGGCTTTTTTCAGTTGAGCAACTTTTTTCTGATAGGCTTCATAGGCTTCCTGCTGCCCTTCTCGCTTAGCTCGGCGACTTTCTACAAATGCCTCGTAATTCCCAGGATAAACCTGAATAGCTCCTTCTTCTAAATGCCAAATGTGACTGGCTACTTGATTGAGAAAATGCCGATCATGACTGACAACCAGTAGGCTGCCACGATAGCGTTTGATTTGTTTGATCAGCTTTTCCTGATGTTCTTGATCCAGATTGGCTGTCGGTTCATCCATAATTAACAACTGCGGTCTTTGGGCAAAAGCCTCTTGAATAGACTTCCAAACCTGTTCCCCACCCGAAAGGCAAGTAACCTCTTGTAATTGTGGGACATAGGCCCAATCCGCTTTTACCTCAATCTGACCAGCATAATCCCTATCCATTCCCAGCAGGAGCTTCAAAAAAGTAGACTTGCCAACACCATTATTTCCAACCAAACCAACCTTTTGACCAGCTTGAAGGCTCAACTGCTTGATTGTGAACAAGCTTGACCCTGCAATTTCCTTCTCTAATTGAATACATTTCATCACTTCCATATAGACCTCTTTTCTTCACAAAAAGGGCCCTATTCTGCTCAATGAGCACAGAAAAAAGCCATGCAAAACATGACCTTTCCCTATGGAAAAAGTCACATGAATAGTAAGCCCTTATGAGCAGTCTTATCCCTTGTGTAGTCATTTAGTTTATCTTTTATTACTTCGACGTAAGAGGAAACATCGTTTCCTTATTTCCAACTTCAAACACTCCACCGGATTGTTTGAACTCGCTTTGCCGTACTATGTAGAAGTAACTTGCTTCGCAAGTCCTATCTCCAACCTTGTACAGTCACCCGACTGTACAAGCAGCCTGCAGCTTTTGGTGCGAACATCATTCGCTCTATTTACGACCTCCAACAGTCTATTCCTAGACTGTTGGAGCAAGTACTAAAAGCAAACTAAAAGACTAAATTATCAAATAATTGATTTTCAACAAGTTTTAAGAACGACTAATAAGTAGCTTAATTATTCATGTAACTTCACCTCACGTAGTTTATATATTTATTCTAAACAAGTTCAATGAATTTGTCAAATCTTGGTCAAGGGCGTCGCTGTATCTGGCGAAGTATCGTAGACCTGGAAATCCACTCCAACTCCTAAATCTGCCTGCGCCAACTGATTAACCATGGTCATGTGGGCCAATTCCTTGATATTGTTTTCCTTTGACAAATGCCCTAAGTAAATCTTTTTAGTGCGATTTCCTAGTGAGCGAATCATGGCATCAGCTCCATCTTCGTTACAAAGATGGCCCTTATCTGACAAAATCCGTTGCTTGAGGTTCCAAGAATACGAACCCGCACGCAAGATTTCAACATCATGATTGGATTCAATCAGATAGGCATCCGCGTTAGCCACAATCCCAGCCATTCGATCGCTGACATAGCCAGTATCCGTCAACATAACAAAGGATTTGTCATCCTTCATAAAACGGTAAAATTGCGGACAGGCAGCATCATGGCTAACACCAAACGACTCAATATCTAGGTCGCCAAAAGTCTCCATAGCCCCTAATTCAAAGATATGTTTTTGAGCTTGATCAATCTTACCCAATTTGCTTTCCATTGCCTGCCAGGTCAACTCATTGGCATAAATATCCATACCATATTTACGCGCCAAAACACCGATGCCATGGATATGGTCACTATGTTCATGCGTTACTAAGATAGCATCAATATCTTCTGGCTTGCGGTCAATTTCTGCCAAAAGGCTGGTAATCTTTTTTCCTGATAAACCAGCATCTACCAGGATCTTCTTCTTATCCGTTTCCAAATAAAAGCAATTCCCACTGGATCCCGATGCCAAAATACTGTAATTAAATCCTTTTCCGATCATATTCCCCTATTCTTCTCCATCTGAATCATCCCATTCATCCATTGTAATGTCCTTACTGTATGGCAAGACGATGGTAAAGGTTGAGCCATGTCCATATTCACTCTTGGCCCAAATGAAGCCCTTGTGTTGCTTGACGATTTCCTTGGCAATGGCCAAACCTAGACCGGTACCACCCTGGGCACGCGAACGAGCCTTATCCACACGATAAAATCGGTCAAAAATCTTAGGTAAGTCAGCCTTTGGAATGCCTAACCCTTCATCTGAAATGGATACAATCAACTGACTATCCGTCGTTTTCATACTAAAGGTAATAGTTCCACCGTCAGGCGAATACTTAATTGCATTGTTTAAGATATTATCTAACACCTGGGTCATCTTATCCGTATCAATCTCCACCCAAATAGGACTGATTTGATAGTCACGCACAATGGTATAAACCTTATCTGACTCGGCATTTTTCATCTGGTCAAAACGGTTAAGGATAAAGGTCACAAAGGCTGTAAAGTTGATTAGTTCGACATCTATTTGACCAACCTGGTTATCAATCCTTGATAGACTGAGCAAGTCCGTAATCATCCTCATCATACGGTTGGTTTCATCCAGAGATACCTTGACAAAACTTGGAGCGACCGATTCTGTCAAGGCTCCCTCATCCAAGGCCTCTAGGTAGGATTTGACGGATGTCAAAGGTGTACGGAGTTCGTGACTGACATTAGATACAAATAGACGACGTTCCCGCTCTTCTTTGGCTTGTTCGGTCATATCATGCAAGACAACAACAAGGCCGGAAATCAAACCACTCTCACTCCGAATAGTCGCAAAATTAGCCCTAAGGGTTAGAAACTCCTGATTCTCATTGGTATGGTCCAAAACAATCTCAGGTGTCTGTGCCAATAAATCACGCAAACTGTAGTGGTCCTTTATATCCAACACATCTAAAATCTGCAAGGTTTCTTGTTTCTTTCCAGCTAGCCCCAGTTGCTTTTGTGCCATATCATTGATCATGATAATCCGACCAACTCGGTCCGTCGCAATTACTCCATCACTCATATAAGAAAGGATGGAACTCAGACGGGTTTTCTCCTGTTCTAAGCTATCATGAGTTAGACGGATGACTTCCGACAAATCATTGAGCGAGTTGGCCATGTCCGTAATTTCTGGACTGCCTCTCATATCCAAGACCTCAGTATAATCACCATCCATCAAGGCTTTTACACGCTGATTGAGCTGTTTGATTTGCTTATTATCCCTATGGTTTTCAATCAACAAGACCGTTAATGCAATCAAAAAACCAATGAGAATAACAACAAACCAAAACTCTGCTGTTGTCATTAAATAACGTAATTGATTAATCATTTCCCTTGATAAAGTATCCTACACCACGACGGGTCAAAATATATTCCGGTCGGCTCGGTGTATCTTCAATCTTTTCACGCAAACGGCGAATAGTTACGTCCACCGTACGCACATCTCCAAAATAGTCATAGCCCCATACCGTTTCTAGCAAATGCTCCCGGGTCATGACCTGCCCCAAATGCTTAGCTAAATGATGCAACAATTCAAACTCACGGTGGGTTAACTCCAATTCTTTGCCATGCTTCTTAGCAACAAAGGCATCTGGCAAAATGACCAAGTCCCCGATGACCAATTCAGGACTGCCAGTATTCTCAACGGACATCTGTGTTTCTGACAATTCGCTTCTACGCAAGAGAGCCTTGACACGCGCCTGCAATTCACGATTAGAGAAAGGCTTGGTCACATAGTCATCTGCCCCAATCTCAAGTCCAATCACCTTGTCAAACTCACTATCCTTGGCAGACAGCATAATAATGGGAACATTGCTGGTCTTACGGATGGTCCGAGCAACTTCCAAACCATCTAATTCTGGCAGCATCAAATCCAAAATCACAATATCTGGAAATTCAGCTTCAAAAACCGTCAAGGCCTCCCGACCATCAAAAGCAGTCACGACCTCATAGCCCTCACGGGTCATATTAAATTTAATAATGTCTGAGATGGGTTTCTCATCATCTACAATCAAAATTTTTCTCATAATTTCTTTACCTTAATTATCTTTATTTCTTCTATTATATCAAACTTACTTAAAAAATTCATAACCAGAGTTAACTAACATAGTTATGTTACATCTTCTAACATATCCTATATTAAATTGTCTGAATTTACTTGACTTTTAATATAGGGAGTGATATCATGCTATTATCTTACATAAAAAAGGAGATTACTATGGCTTTAGTAGAATTTAAAGATGTAAACAAATACTATGGTGACTACCATGCTCTTCGCAATATAAACTTGGAATTCGAACCTGGACAGGTTGTTGTTCTCCTTGGACCATCCGGTTCTGGTAAATCAACTCTTATTCGTACCATCAATGGACTAGAAACTGTCGATCAAGGTAGCCTTGTTGTCAATGGACATACCGTATCCGGCTCATCTGTCAAAGAATTGGTAGCTCTTCGCAAGGAAGTCGGCATGGTTTTCCAACACTTCAATCTCTATCCACATAAAACCGTGTTAGAAAATGTTACCTTGGCACCGATTAAGGTTTTAGGCATTGATAAAGCTACCGCTGAGAAGACCGCCAAGAAATACCTTGAATTCGTAAACCTCTGGGACCGTAAAGATTCCTACCCTGCCATGCTATCGGGTGGTCAAAAGCAACGTGTTGCCATCGCCCGTGGTCTAGCTATGCACCCAGAATTGCTCCTATTTGACGAACCAACTTCTGCCCTTGACCCAGAAACTATCGGCGATGTTCTTGCAGTTATGCAAAAATTGGCTCGTGATGGAATGAATATGATTGTCGTAACCCACGAAATGGGCTTTGCTCGTGAAGTTGCTGACCGAATCATCTTCATGGCTGAGGGGGAAGTATTGGTTGATACAACCGATGTCAATGGCTTCTTTGACAATCCAACTGAACCGCGTGCAAAACAGTTCCTCAGCAAGATTATCAACCATGAATCAGACAAGGTCAAACTCTAGGAGGTTGCTTATGACAGATAAAAAAGTCAATCTATTTTTAGCCGTCAGGCTTGCTATCATCAGCATCTTAACGCTGTTCTTTATCCATATCAATCAAACCGTTGTCCAAACAGAAACACCTGCACCTATTACCAATAGCGATCAGGTTCAAGCCATCATTGATAGAGGCGTGCTCCGTGTCGGAGTGAAACAGGACGTCCCTAACTTTGGCTTTAAAAATCCGGATACTTATGAATTTGAAGGTATGGAAATCGACATCGCTCGTAAAATTGCTGATGAGTTGGGAGTTGATATTGAATTCACCCCTGTAACAGCCCAAACTCGAGGACCGCTCTTGGATAATGGTCAAGTAGACATGGTCATTGCCACCTTCACTATTACCGATGAGCGGAAGTTGCTTTACAACTTTACAAGCCCTTACTACACAGATGCTGTAGGTTTATTAGTCAACAAGGATAGCGGTATTGAAACCTTCACCGACTTAGACGGAAAGACTGTCGGGGTTGCACAAGGCTCTATCACCCGTAAATTGATTACTGACTTAGCTGATAAATATGGTATCTCTGTTTCATTTGCGGAATTGGGTTCCTATCCTGAACTTTCTGTATCGCTTCGTGCCCATCGTATTGATAGCTTCTCCGTAGACCAATCCATCCTATCAGGCTATATTGGTTCTAAGTCTAAATTACTGGACTTCAGCTTCTCTGCATCAGACTATGGTATCGCCACTAAACTGTCAAACAAAGATTTAAATGCCTACCTAAATTCTCTTATTGAAACTTGGCATAATGATGGCAGTTTACAGGCTATCTATGATGCCAATGGCTTGAAGCCTGTAACAGAAACCGACGAATAGAAAGGGAAAATTTTATGACTATCTTGACTACAAGCCCCTATGCTTGGGAAAACTGGGTTAGTTATTTCAATGACTTCCCTCTCTTCTTCCAAGGCTTCCTCTTCACCCTAGCCATTGCTATTGGGGCTTTTATCACAGCCATGTTACTAGGCATACTTTTTGGCAGCCTATCTTCTAGCAAGAACAAGCTTTTAAAGGTGCTAGCTCGTGTCTATGTGGAATACTTCCAAAACACTCCGCTCTTGGTCCAATTCATGATTGTTTATTATGGACTGCCTCTGATTTCTAACTACATCCTCATGCCGTCCATCTACTGGACAGCTGTTATCTGTGTGGGACTTTACCACGGTGCCTATATCGCAGAGGTCATCCGTGCAGGGATTGAGGCGGTGCCTACTGGTCAGACTGAAGCCGCACTTTCACAAGGCTTTACCCAGGCTGAAACCATGCGGATCATTATCTTGCCACAGGCTATTCCTACAATCTTGCCACCTTTGACCAACCAAGTAGTAAACTTGATTAAAAACACGGCTACAGTTGCTATTATCTCTGGTGCAGATATCATGTTTATGACCAAGTCTTGGTCTGCTATGAACGCTAACTATATTCCAGCCTTTGCTGGCGCTGCCTTCCTCTACTTCTGTATGTGTTTCCCTGTTGCAAGCTGGGGACGTCGTATCGAAGAGAAAAACAAGGCTACCTTTTCACACTAAGGAGGTTGAACAATGAATTATGTTTTAGAATTACTCAAGCCTTCAACCTTCCAACTCTTGTGGAGTGGTTTGAAGTTAACCCTCTATATCTCTAGTATTTCGGTGGTTCTATCAGTTCTCTTTGGCATGATTTTAGCCATTATGCGAAATGGGAAAAATCCACTCTTCAAGTGGATTGCAACGATTTATATTGAATTTGTGCGAAATGTACCAAACCTACTTTGGATTTTCACCGTTTTCTTGGTCTTCCAAATGAAGTCTACGCCTGCTGGTATTACTGCTTTTACTATTTTTACCACGGCAGCCATGGCCGAGATTATCCGTGGTGGTCTAAACGCCATCGGACCGGGCCAGACCGAAGCTGGCTTGTCACAGGGTTTTACACCAGTACAAATCATGGTCCATATCATCATGCCTCAGGCCATTCGTAAGATGCTGCCGGCCATCATCTCCCAGATTGTAACGGTTATCAAGGATACTAGTTTCCTATACTCCGTTATCGCTTTGCAAGAGCTTTTCGGTGCCAGCCAAATCCTAATGGGACGCCATTTTGAGGCGGAACAAGTTTTTGCACTCTATCTCATGGTAGCCTTGATTTACTTTAGCATCAACTTCGCCATCTCAAGCCTGTCACGTTATGTGGCTAGGTCTTGGGCGAGCAGTATTGAATAAACAATCTGAACCAGTTTTCTACAGAAAGCTGGTTTTATGATATAATCAAAGAAAATGTACTCAAACCATTTTGGAAATGGTTCTGTTCCCAAATAGTTTAGAGTTAAATAAAGGAGAAACTGATGAAACGACTTACCTACATTGACCAGCTGAAAGGTTTTGGAATTTTAGCTGTCTTATTTCTGCATACAGTCGGTTATATCCGAAATGCTCTTCCATATACCGATGTCCCCCTTTGGCGACTAGAAGCTTGGCTACACTCTTTCCTTATGCCATTTTTTGTATTTGTCAGTGGCTTTAGTTTCTATCATTTTTACCTAAAACCAAAGTCTAGAAACAATACTTATATATATATATATATATATATCGACTGTTGCAAATATACGCAGTCTTTGGCAGTAGCATTGTAATTAGCAAAATCCTCTTTTCAAGCTATACCGTTGATAAAGTAGACCCAAGTCACTTCCTTTCTAATTTTCTCCTCCCAGATACATCTATGTGGTACATTTGGTTTTTAACCCTCATGACCATCGCAACTCTTATTCTCCATCGGTTGCAACTAACAGAACCAGTTTCACTGATTTGCATTGGTCTTTTTACACTTTTCGCTACACTATTTGGTGGTCCCTTAAATATTAGCAACTTACCAATCGGGTTACAGCACCTAACCTCTTTACCACTATTTTATTTTTTAGGTATTTATTTTGCCAAGAAAGAAATTCACAAGAAAATGGTTAGACAGACCGTGTTTCACAGTTTAGCAGGTCTGGTAACAGTCTTCTATCTCATCTATTTACAGTCCTACCAAACCTACCCAAGTCAGCACCTGCCATTTCACACCTTCCTACGATATGCAAACGGACTAGCTATGACCTACCTGATTGTTTCTATCATAGTCACTCTGGAAAGAAGATTACCTACTATTTTTGCCTGGTTTGGTCAGTATTCTCTTTACTTCTATCTGGTACATACCTACATCCTGACAATTCTTACTCTTCTCATAAAGAAATATTTTTTAAATTTTTCTACACCTCTGCTGCTGCTCATAAGTTTTGGATTACTCCTTATCATCAATTCCCTAGTCTTGATGATTGTAAAAAGAATTCCTATACTGGATAAAGTATTTCAAGGGAAGGTGATTTCCTACCCTCAAAAGAAGCACGAATAGCATGTGTACTGCACTCCCAGCCACTTGGTTGGGATTTTTTGCTGTCAAAAAAGAAGCCCTTTCGGACTTCTCCTTATAATTATTATTCAGCTGCTTCAGCAGGTCTTGACTTACGGGCAATATCTGCTAGGATATGATCCACAAATTCTGCCACAGACTGAGTTTGTGTTGCCTTGCTTCCGTAACGACGAACGTTGACAGCATTGTCTTCCATTTCCTTGTCACCGACGATGAGTTGGTATGGAATCTTGCTAGTCTGGCTCTGACGGATCTTGTACTGCATCTTCTCGTTACGCTCATCTACGTGTATGCGAACGCCACGGTCTTGCAATTCTTTAGCAACCTTCCAAGCGTAATCCAAATGAGCTTCCACAGAGATTGGAATGAGTGTCACTTGCGTTGGGGCCAACCAGGTTGGGAAGGCACCCTTATAGGTTTCAATCAGGATAGCGGTGAAGCGTTCCATGGTCGAGATCACACCACGGTGAATCATAACTGGGCGGTGCTCTTCACCGTCAGCACCGATGTAGGTCAAACCAAAGCGCTCTGGCAAGAGGAAGTCTAACTGAATGGTTGACAGGGTTTCCTCGTTACCAAGGGCCGTTTTCACTTGGATATCCAATTTCGGACCGTAGAAGGCAGCTTCACCCTCAGCCTCAAAATAGTCCACGCCCATTTCATCCATGGCACCCTTCAACATGCGCTGGGCATTTTCCCACATCTCATCGTTATCGTAGTACTTCTCTTTGTCCTCTGGGTCACGATAAGACAGGCGGAAACGGTAGTCGTTTAGGTTGAAATCTGCGTACACATCGATAATCAACTGGAGAGCTTTTTTGAACTCTTCTTGGATTTGTTCAGGTGTGACAAAGATATGACCGTCGTTAAGAGTCATCTCACGTACACGCTGCAAACCAGTAAGAGCACCAGATTTTTCATAGCGGTGCATCATACCAAGCTCGGCGATACGTACTGGCAATTCACGGTAAGAACGCACATGGTTTTTATAAACTTGGATGTGGTGCGGACAGTTCATCGGACGTAGAACAAACTCTTCACCGTCACCCATGTCCATGGTTGGAAACATATCTTCTGAGTAATGCTCCCAGTGACCTGAAGTCTTGTAGAGCTCAACAGAAGCCAACGGCGGCGTATAAACGTGCTGGTAACCAGAAGCCAATTCCTTGTCTGTGATGTAACGCTCTAAGGTACGACGGATAGTCGCACCATTAGGCAACCAGAATGGCAAACCTTGACCAACTTCTTGGCTTATCATAAAGAGATCCAATTCCTTACCAAGTTTACGGTGGTCACGTTCCTTGGCTTCCTCACGCATTTGAAGGTAAGCCTTGAGGTCTTTCTTGTCAAACCAAGCTGTACCATAAACCCGTTGCATCATTGGATTTTCGCTCTTACCACGCCAGTAAGCTCCAGCCACATTGAGCAATTCAAAAATCTGGATACGTCCTGTTGACGGAACGTGTGGGCCACGGCAGAGGTCAACGTATTCGCCTTGGGTATAGATGGTCAAACCACCTTCATCATCAGAATGTTCCTGAATCAATTCCAACTTGTATGGATCGTTTTTGAAAATCTCAAGAGCCTCTTCCTTAGTCACTTCACGACGTTCAGAAGGGAAGTTTTCCTTGACAATCTTCATCATTTCTTCCTGAATACGTGGCAGGTCTTCATTTGAAATCTGACCAGCCGCATTGTCCGTATCATAGTAGAAACCATCCTGAATAGCAGGACCAACCCCCAACTTGATATCTGGGAAAAGACGACGAGCCGCCTGGGCAAACAAGTGAGCTGCTGAGTGACGCAAGATGTCCAAGGCATCCTCGTGGTCAGGCGTTACGATTTCAAGCGTACCATCCTCTTCAATAGCACGAGTTGTATCAATCAATTTACCATTGAACTTACCAGCAAGAGCCTTTTTCGCCAAAGACTTGCTGATGCTCTCAGCAATTTCAAAAGTAGTCACACCAGCCTGGTACTCACGAACAGCACCATCTGGGAAAGTGATTTTAATCATAATATAAGATATAAAGGGCGTTAAGCGGACACAGACAAAATAAGAAACAGAACAGCAACGCAAGCGTCTAGTTCTCGTTTATCTTTTTGGCCCAGTCCGTAGCCCGTATTCAGTTCAACCAAATACGGAGACCCTAGTCCTTTCTATTTTTTATTTTTTAATCCCCAATAGCTCTTCTTTTTGAGCTAAAAAGGTTTCCATTTCTTTTTGAATATCAATATCTAGGCGGTCAGCTAATTCAATCAACCACCAGATATTTTCAGCCAGTTTATGCTCCAAGGTATAGGGTGTTTCGTCATAGTAACGACCCTGCTTGGTCATAATCAGGCGGTTCATGTTGCCAATATCATTGGTCAGAGCCAATAGGTCTTCCTCAATAGACCACTCTTTGTCATGGTGCTTGACCTCCAACTCTTTGTAAGCCTTGCGAATGGCTAGGCAACGGTCAATCGTTTCTTGTGGAATGCTGGTCAACTTCATCTCCTTATTTTGTCAAAAAAGAAAATACGACATCCTCACAAAAGGACGTCGTAACGTGGTTCCACCTTGGTTCGCAGTCATGCCAAAAAGCCTAGCTCGACTACCTCGATTGGCGATAAGGGAACCACCCTTTTATGTTTGCATAAAATCATACCGAGTAGTGTCAATCCTATCCTCTATGTGCTTGCACCCACCGCACACTCTCTCAAAGATTTCCTAGAATTGATAAGTCTCTAAGTGCTATTATACCACCTTTTTCCATTTTTTCAAAGACTTTTATTTTTTATGTGGCATAGCAGAGCGCCTAACAACCATCCGACCACCGCACACAGACTATAGATGACCTGATAGAGCCATATCCACTCTCCAAAACTAAAAATAGTAAGAGGAAAGAGGAGAAAGGCTAGGACAGGAACCCTTATGGAAAAACCATGACCATGACCATCAATCAGCCCTAAGATGAATAAGCCTAGTGGAGTATAAAGAAGGATATTGTTGACAATCAAGGCCTTGGCAAGATAAGTATCCAAAAAAGAAGCAAGACCATGGATACCAACATAAAAGAACAAAATAATCAATGTATAAAGCAAGCCTATTTTATTCTTTTTATTCATAAGAAACCTCTTTTTGACTAGCAAATGAAGGATGGAACTACCCAGGTAATATCTTTAGAATAAACTATCCCAAGCATCCACTCAGTCAAAGAAATTCCGAATGGATTTGACCTGCTCAACAGATTTTTTCAAAATCTTCACAGTCGTATCCGTTGACTTGACAACAATTTTTTGGGGTAAGTAAATGGTTTCCTTCAAAATTGCTTCTGCTACTGTATCCTGATTGGTGTGTTCCCTACGGAAATCATAGGAAATTTTCAAATCTAAATAATATTCGTAGACACGACGACCAAAATTTGTTGAAGAAATTTCATATAACTTCTTATTCAAAACGTGCGCATTCATTGGCGGTGTTGCAACAATGGCTTCTACTACTGCATCAGCCAATTCCTGCTCACGAACAAAGAGGGTTCCAAACATCTTATCCGTTACCACATTCTTCAAATAGGGATTGACATGGGCTAAAATCGGAGTTCCTGAAGCCAAGCTTTCTAAGAAGGTCAAGCCCTGTGTTTCACTAGTCGAGGCGGAGATAAAGAAGTCTGCGGCCTTGTAGTAAAGAGCCGTATCACTTGGCGCAATCATCCCAGTTAACTGAACATGTTCTTCCAAAGCCAGTTCAGCAATCAAGTCCTCCAAAGCAGCTGCATAGGGCCCACCACCAACAATGACCAATTTGACCTTGGGATTTTCCGAAAGAATTTTCGGCATAGCCTTAATAATGGCCTGAATATTTTTTTCATGGGAAATCCGTGACAGACTGAGCAACATAGTTTCATCGGTTTCAATTCCCAGTTGTGACCGCAATTCAGCCGTATCCTCTCCCGAAATCTCTGGTCGTTCAAACTTAGCCAAATCAATACCAGTAGGAATGACCCGTTTGGAAATCGGAATATCGTAGCCGGTCAACAAATCTTCCACAATTTCGCTAGGACAGATAACTCCGTCTAAATCACGCAAATAGGCCCGAACAAAATACTTAATCATGCCTGGACGAATAATCCGCCCCTTAGCAATATAATGCACATAATCTTCATACTGGGTATGGTAGGTATGGACAACTGGAATACCAAGTTCTCTAGCCACCATCTTACCCAAAATCCCCAAGGCAAACTCGGTATGGGTATGAATAATATCTAGCTTGTAGCGGCTAGCAATCTTCAAGGCGTCTGTAAAGCCTGCATAGGCCACTCGCCTATCTTTAAAGGCAAAAAATGGAACACTGGGAATACGAATAATATCCCAATCTTCATAGCGATTGACATCCTCATCTGTTGTTGTAAAAATAAATACTGTATGACCTAGCTTCTCCAACTCTGTTTTTAAGGTACGAATAGAGGTCGCAACCCCTGAAACCTGTGGAAAATAGGTATCCGTAAACAGTCCAATCCTCATCTACATCTCCAATACTTGACGATAGGCCTCTACCAATTGATGACCAACTTGATCAATTGATCGACTAACGGCGACTTGATAGCCCGCTTCTCGTTTATCTACTTGCTTATCTAAAATCTTTTGAATAGAGGCAACGAAATCATCCACCGTTTGCCCCAACTCTGCACTGGTTTCATCAATCCAGCCTTCATAGACAGGAATATCTCGCAGTACGACATGCTGGCGGCTGGCAAGAGCTTCCAGAACTACAATCCCTTCCGTTTCTTCGTGAGAAGGAAAGAAAAAGGCATCCGCTCCGCTCATTGCACCCTGAAAAACTGCCCCCTTAAAATAACCAGGAAACGCAACATTAGCCGGATGGTCACCTTCTACAATCTTGCGAATATAGGACGGGATCATCCATTTATTGATAGAACCCAGCCAAATAAAGCGGACATGGGGCATCTTCTCTGCGACCTTGACAAAGTCCTCAATTCCTTTACGGCGGAAGTAAAGACCTGCGCAAACAACAACAGGTTGCCCTTCCTCAATGCCAAAATGCTCCCTAAACACAGCTTCCTTATGGGGATCTTTCTTATACTTATCCAAATCAATTCCATTTGATACTGCAACAATCGGAGTAGTCACTCCATAAGACTGGATGAGCTTTTTTGAATAGGTGGAGGGAGTAATAATAAAGTCAGCCTTCTGGTACATACTAGCCAAGTATTTCCCAACCAAGGGAGCTAGAAAATTGGAGCCAATAAAGGAATTTTGGAAATCTTCCTTGGTCGAATGCCCATGTAAAATGACCTTTTTCCCATGACGCTTGGCTGCATGAAGCAAGAACCAGGAGCGAGGACCGTAGGTATTGATATGAACCACATCATAGTCCCCCAATAAATCGGTCGTATAGGGAATACCAGCCATATCCAAAGCTTCCATCTGATGATGAAGGGCCCGACCGATACCCGATTTTTCTAAAACTGTTTTTCCTTCAAGATATAATAAAACCTTCATACTCTATATTATATCCCTTTTTGACCATTTTTCCTATCCAAAACCAAGGATTTATAAAAAGACCATCAGCGTAGATGCTTGGACTTGGCCTCAACATCAAGCATGATGGTCTTTCTTTGTAGCTATTATTTGGTAGATTTACGGATTTTAAGACCGTGGTTAAGAATAACTTCGCGGTTATCCAAGTCTTCCTTATGCATGATTTTGGTCAACATCCGCATAGCAATGGCACCAATATCATAGAGTGGTTGGTTGATAGAGGTTAGATTTGGACTGGTGAATTTTGTAACCAAAGAATCATCACTAGTCACAATTTCAAATTCCTCTGGTACCTTAATTCCCTTATCGCTAATACCATTTAACAAACCTGCTGCAATCTCATCTTCAGCAATATAGGCTGCTGTTGCTCCTGCATTTAGAATACGTTCTGCCAGGGCGTAGCCTTCTTCGTACTTGTACTTAGATTCAAAGACAAGACCCTCGTTGAAGTCAATACCATTGTCCTTCAATCCTTGCTTGTAGCCTGCAAGACGGACCTTGCCATTGATGTCGTCCACAAGTGGACCTGACACAAAGGCAATTTTCTTGTTGTTTTTAGCAAGAAGATGGACAGCATCCGCACTCGCCGCTGCGTAGTCAATGTTGACACTTGGCAATTGGTGTTCTAAATCCACTGTACCTGCTAAAACAATCGGTGTCCGAGAACGTGAAAACTCAGCCCGAATCTTGTCTGTTAAATGATAGCCCATGAAAATGATACCATCCACCTGTTTAGAGAAGAGGGTATTGACTACGTTAATCTCCTTCTCATCATTTTCATCGCTATTGGCAAGGACAATATTGTACTTATACATATCCGCAATATCATCAATCCCTTTAGCCAAGGTCGCAAAATAAGCATTAGCAATATTTGGAATGACAACCCCCACCGTTGTCGTTTTCTTACTTGCTAATCCCCTAGCTACCGCATTTGGACGATAGTCCAAGCGGTCAATCACTTCCAATACTTTCTTACGAGTATTTTCCTTGACATTTTTATTCCCATTCACAACACGCGATACTGTTGCCATGGATACACCTGCTTCACGGGCCACGTCATAAATCGTTACCGTATCATCAGTATTCATCATCGACGTTACTTCCTTTCTTTTTCTTTTCTATTTTATGAAAATTACGCTTTCACCCAATTCTAGTGTATCACTTTTTGAAACCACTTTCAAGGGAAAAAGGGGATTTTTTTGATAATACTTGCAATTTTTTTCATTTTTTGAAACAATAGTCTATATAATAAACGAAAATTTCAACACAATTTCCCAAAAATAGAAAGGTGCCCACATGTCAAAACTCAATCATGTAACATCCTACCTTGAAACCAATAAATTGGACCTGGCTATCTTCTCGGATCCAGTCAGCATCTACTACCTGACTGGCTACCACAGTGATCCACACGAACGCCACATGATGCTCTTTGTCATGCCCGACCACGACCCCCTCCTCTTCCTTCCGGCCTTGGATGTGGAACGTGCAGTAGCAACCGTTGACTTCCCTGTGACTGGCTACATGGATTCTGAAAACCCTTGGAAGATTATCAAGAGTAAACTACCACAGAAAACATTCTCTGCTATCGGTGCCGAGTTTGACAATCTCAATTTGACTCGTTACCATGGTTTGCAGTCTATTTTTGACCAGCCTTTCTCTGATTTGACACCACTAATCAACACCATGAAGTTGATTAAGTCCCGTGATGAGATTGACAAGATGCTGATTGCCGGTGAGTTTGCGGACAAGGCCATGCAGGTCGGCTTTGACAATATCTCCCTTGATGTGACGGAAACAGACATCATTGCTCAGATTGAATTTGAGATGAAAAAACAGGGCATTTCCAAGATGAGTTTTGATACCATGGTCTTGACAGGTAACAATGCTGCAAACCCACACGGTATTCCATCGACAAATAAAATCGAAAATAACGCTCTGCTTTTGTTCGACCTAGGTGTCGAAACCCTGGGCTATACCTCTGATATGACACGGACAGTAGCTGTCGGTCAACCTGATCAGTTTAAAAAGGATATTTACAACCTGACTCTGGAAGCCCACATGGCTGCGGTCAATATGATCAAGCCTGGTGTGACGGCAGGTGAGATTGACTACGCTGCTCGTTCAGTCATTGAAAAGGCTGGTTATGGTGACTATTTCAACCACCGGCTTGGGCATGGTTTGGGCATGAGTGTGCATGAGTTTCCGTCCATTATGGAAGGAAATGACTTGGTTATTGAGGAAGGCATGTGCTTCTCTGTTGAGCCTGGTATCTACATTCCAGGAAAAGTTGGTGTCCGAATTGAAGACTGTGGCTATGTCACTAAAAACGGCTTTGAAGTCTTTACAAAAACTCCGAAAGAACTTTTGTATTTTGAAGGATAAAAAACAAGCCTCCTACAAATCTGTAGGAGGTTATTTTGTCTAGAAATTTCGACCGTTTTTGCCGTAGCCGTATTTTTCCATAAAGTCTTGACGGAACTCCAACAAATTATCATCCATAATGGCCTGACGGACATTTTTCATCAGGTTGATTAGGAAGAAGAGGTTGTGGTAGCTGGTCAAGCGGATACCAAAGGTTTCGTCTGCCTTGAGCAAGTGACGAAGGTAGGCACGGGTATAGTTTTTACAAGTGTAGCAATCACAGTCTGGATCAAGCGGGGTGAAATCTTCAGCAAACTGGGCATTTTTTACCACCAAGCGACCTTGGCTAGTCATACAGGTGCCGTTACGGGCGATACGGGTTGGCAGTACGCAGTCAAACATATCGACACCGCGAATGACAGCATCAATCAAACTGTCTGGCGCCCCCACTCCCATGAGGTAGCGTGGCTTGTTCTCAGGTAACAATGGCGTCGTGAAGTCCAATACGGCATTCATTTCGTCATGGGTTTCACCAACAGCTAGACCGCCTATAGAGTAGCCTGGAAAATCCATGCTGACCAGGTCTTGAGCAGATTGACGACGGAGGTCTTCAAAGCCAGCTCCTTGCACGATTCCAAATAAACCTTGGTCATGCGGACGGCGGTGGGCCTTGAGGCCACGTTCTGCCCAACGGCTAGTTCTTTCGATGGATTTTTTTACATAATCATAAGGCTGGTAAAACTGCGGACACTCATCAAAGCTCATCATGATGTCTGAGCCTAGATTGTTTTGAATGGAAATGGCCTTTTCAGGTGACAGGAACATCTTGCTGCCGTTAAGGTGGTTTTTGAAGGTCACACCTTCTTCTGAGATATTACGGCTATCCGCCAAGGAATAAACCTGGAAACCACCTGAGTCGGTCAGGATAGGCTGGTCCCAGTTCATAAACTTATGCAAGCCACCTGCTTGAGCAATCAGCTCGTCACCTGGACGGAGCCAGAGATGATAGGTGTTGGACAGGATAATGCCTGAGCCCATTTCCTTCAACTCTTCTGGCGACATGGTCTTAACGGTTGCCTGTGTCCCTACGGGCATAAACATCGGGGTCGGGAAGGTCCCGTGGGGGGTGATAATCTCCCCTAAACGAGCACCTGTGTGCTTTTCTTTCTTAATCAAGCGGTACTTGATTGGTATATCTGTCATGCTTACCTCCAACTAGGAAAAACAGTCCTAGGAATTTAATCTTGTATGGTCAATTAGTCAATTTTACAAAAAACAACCAATTTCCACAGCATATTCCAGTCTATCAAAAAAATACTTTCTTGTCACTTAGAATTATGTTACAATGTTGAGTAAGGAGGTTATGTAGATGTTTACAATTTTTGAAATTAGGGAAAAAGCTCGCCAGACCATTCATCATACAGATGGTATCTATCAAGTAGCAGCTGTTATCGTTCAATTATTCTCTGCTTCTCGCAATAGTCTTGTTGGCCTGACACCCGAAGACATTGTTAGTCCGGGCTACCTTTTGTCTACCTCCTTGTTTCCTTTATTTTATGGTTTATTACTAGGCTTGCTTCAGCTATCTGTCCTTTGGACCTTATTTCAAGTCACAAAGAATATCAAACAGGTCACGTCATTTAAGGACTGCATCAGCATTTTTTCACATAAGGATTTTGGAAAGGTGTTCAAGACCTATATTTTGAAGAGTTTCCTTCTCTTCCTGTGGGGCTTGGTCTTCTATCTTGGGCTTGGTTTAATTATTGGTAGCACCACCGTCACCGCTACAATCATTCTATCAACAGGTTCGACCGACCCAAATCTCCTTCCTCAAGATCTTCTAGCCTTACTGGGGATTTTACTTATTAGCGGTATGTTCCTGACCATCATTGGACTTGCTATCTATATTCCGCAAATTTATGCCTACTCTCAAGTTGAATTTATCCTATTCGAACAGTTGGAGCGGGAGGAATACACTGGAGCCTTTTTCATTATCAAGGCAAGTAGAAAATTGATGAAAGGATACAAGTTCAAGCGTTTTGTATTGGATTTGTCCTTTATCGGTTGGTTTGCGCTTATCGTCATCACCTTTGGTCTAGCAGGCCTATATGTCTGGCCTTACCACTATTTAGCCCAATCTTACTTCCACGAAGGAATTTTAGATGATCAGGCACAAAAAATGAACTACCTTTATGAATAATCTAACGATAACACAACCTATTTTTTATAAAATATGCATTTCTTTTGAAGGGACACAAGTATGAAGTTCTCTAAAGAAATAGTTTATAAACAGGGATAGAAAAGAAGTTGACCACCATCAACTTCTTTTCTATTATTCAAAATATGCATAAAATAGGCTTTTCATGAATTTGTGTCGATAATTAAAAAAAAAAAAAAGGTAAAAATATTGGAATTCTATATAGTTTTATGTTATACTATCAACTGAGGAATGGTAAGTGTATATTCTTACATCTTTAGAATTGAAATAGGTTTCTTCCTTTCTATTTTTTACGCCATGTGTAGTAGCTTATTCCAATTCTAACATTCCTCTTTCATAGAATTTCCTAGGTCCAGCCTCTCAGGCAGGGCTTTTTTGTGTGCATTAAAAAAGTCAGTTCCCTTGAGAAACCGACTTTACAATATATAAGACTTTCTAATGAGAAGGCAAGATAAACTTACCAACCAAATTCCTCATAGAAAATTTGAGTTTTAGGGACCCCATTTTTTGCCAAGGTCTTGATCCAGTAACGAGCCATGACTGGTGGGCCTGACACTAAGACTGTCAAGTCATCAAAGTCATGAGGTAGAGCAGACAAAACTTCTGCTTCTTCAAAGGCACCGATTTTACGGACTGCCTTGAAATTCTCTCTCTCGGCTTCCCAAGATTTGAATTTTTCTTCATAAATCAGGGCCGCTTCAGTAGTTGCACCATGAAAAACTGTTGTATCAATTGTTGGGAACTTGTCAATTAGCGACAACAAAGGTGTAATACCAATACCACCTGAAATCATGATGATATTTTTGGGTTGCTGATCTTCAACTACCGTTTGGAACATACCGTAGCCACCGTCCACTCGAATTCGAGCTGGAGCTGCAACAGTTTGTAAGGTACGGGTAAAGTCCCCATCTCCACGAATAGCCAGTGTAACCTGATCATTTGCATCAGGGGCATTTACAAGAGAGAAGGGATGGGGCTCAGCCAAGCCCTTAACACCTGGGAAGGAAATAAAGACGAAGTCACCCGCTCTCAATTTAGTAGCCTTGCCTTTAGGCAATTGAATTTGCAATTCGTGAATATTGTCAGCAATTTCACGATTTTCGACTAATTTAGCCGTGTAGCCTTTTGCATTTGGTTTGAATTTAGCCCAGAGATATGACAGGAATACAAAGCCAGAAGCTAAGTAGAAGACCACCATAAAGCTGGTATTTGCCCGGATATAATCAATCAACTGAACATGGACAAAAATCAAGAAGGTTGCCAACAAGTTCAAGCGATGGAGCCATACAGATACTTCGTGTTTGAAAGTTGTTTCCAATTTACGTTTTAGGGTGGCAAGGAAACGAATTCTAGATGTTAACCAGCCCGCCATGAAGACCATTGAATAAATGGCTAAGGACAAGAAAATAAGAAAGGCGATATTACCAGTCTGCTCAATCAAGCCGTAAGATGGCAAGAGATTCTTATGCATAAATGAAAAGTAAATAGCCACCAGACTAAGAATACCATGAATCATATAGGCTGCTGGCAGGCCAATCAACCGATCCAGCCACTTAGGTTTGGTTCCAATGTAAATCGCTAAGAGCATCCAGACATAAGCCACGATACCCAAGGCGATGCTGACCTTCATTTGACCAAAACCTGCCGGTAAACCACTTACAAAGGTATAGATAAAGGGAAAGGGCAGGATGAATAAAGCCACCATCCAGGCCAATCCTAAAGCATAGTTATTTTTCTTAATCACGCACTAATTCTCCTTTTTTAAAAAAATGTAGCTGTTGCGGCTTGATATACAAGCCACTAAGTTGGTGATGGGCAATAGCATCAAGCAATGTATTTTCTGGCATACTTAATCCAGCTGTGGCCCAGACATCTGCTCTTGTCAGACTGGTGTCCATAAAGGTTATTTGTTGGAGGTCATTCTGGGATTGGATATGCTGTCCTCGTTTACTATAACCTGATGTGGCTATCGCACCATTCTTAGCTGAAAATACGGCTAGGATTTCCTGTAAATTCTCTGGATTTTCAATGCCAATCTTCCAAAGGAAATCACTGGTTTCCTTGGTTGCAAACTGCATATCTCCACCACCATTTAGACAGACTGCTTCAACAGCAGGGTGTTGAAGATATGGAAGCATTTTTGATTTAAAAAGCTCCTCAATCACCCAGCCCTTGACAAGTCCCGTTGGGTCGTAGATTCCCTTGTAGTAGGGGTCAAAAGCGCCTTCTGTTTCTTGATAGGCCATCTCTGCCAAGGCAAAAACCTCTTGAAATTCCTGGTCTAGCAAGACACTTTTATCTCCGTCTTGAAATCGACAGACCAATGATGTTGAACGAAAGGCTGAAAATTTTTCTTCCAATCGTTCCAACTCGCTCAGTATACCTGCACTCAGTTTATCTAGTTCTTGTTCCAGTTGACTAGCTGACACCGTCGCCAAACTAATTGTGAAGGGCAGGGTCATGGCTTCAACCGTTCGACTGATAATCTGTATCATGAAGCTTGGTTGATAGCGTCTTGCAAGGAACCTGTAAAACCTTTGTAGGCTTCTGTTGCTCCCGAAATTTGATTGACTTGAGCAGATTGATTGGAAATCGCTTCGGCAGTATAGGTTGGCAGGGCACTATCGTTAATGTCCTGTGATCTCGGATTATCATTTGGAAATTGCAAAATCGAAATATCACTAATCACTCCACCTGCCACAGTCATTTGAACCTGGTAATCTCCTCGGTTGGTCGATGTTACTGCTCCTGTATAAGTCCCATCTTTAAGTCCGCTTGATTGACTGGACTCTGTTGTAGAACTTGATTCTGTCGTCGCACTGTCTTGACTAGAAGAACTTGTTTGACTGGTGCTGGTTGCCTGTTGGCTTGTAGCGGTCGTACTTGTATCTGTAGCAGTATCTGTTTGGAAAAAGAGTAAAAATCCGTTGTAGGCTGCTGCTGCCAATGCCAGCAAGGCAACAAAGATAGCTGTTAATTTTTTCTTCATCATATCCTCATTTCTAGTTAAAAAAAATTTGCAAATAGCGATTTCCAATTATAACACGCTAAAAGTTTGAAATGCAAGTAAATAATCTCCAATTAGAGCTATTTTAAATGTGGTTTAAGAAATCGTTAAGAAAAGGCCCCAGAATATTCTGGGTGCCTATTTTATTTATTGCAACAATTGCCAATTCAAACTATCTTGAATCGCAATGGTCCTGTCTGGCAGGACTTCTGGTCCAGCTGATAGGACTTGTCCAGTTTGGCTATTGAGAACAAAGGTTCCGACTGCGTAGACCTGGCTTCCATCAGTAGCAATTCTGAAAATCGTTCCTTGACTTTCTGGTCGATAGCCGTCCAAGAAGAAGCTACTAATTAAGCCATTCTCAAAAATATCTACATATACTCGTACATTTTCTGATGAAACCAAGCGGGTTGGATAGGCTTCATTTCCCCAAATAGAAAAGACAAACATGCGCTCCCCACCAGTCGCCAGCAAGAGTTCAGCCTGACCATTTCCATCAATATCATACAAGGCATAGTAGAATGAGACATGAGGATAGATATTTTTCAAGTAGCCTTCTTCCACCGTAGGGTCATCAAAGGTCCCACCGCTCCTCAATACGGTTATCCACTTACGGTAAGTTGCCAAGATAGACTGGTAATTATGATGAAGAGTGGGTTGGCTAGATGAACCTGCTTGATTGTTTTCCTCTGACTGGCTAGTCTGGGTTTGACTGGAACTCTCTTCCAATACGCTTGAGCTCGTACTACTTAGGCTTGAAGCTGAGGTTGACGAGCTGGTTGATTCTTCTAACTTGCTGCTTGAAGCATCGGTTGATGAGCTTGTTTTTGTAGAAGAGCTAGAACTTGTTAAGCCTGTTTCTATCGAAGAGGTCTGGCTTGAACAAGCTAGTAGGCTGACTAACAGAATAACAGATAAACTTGCATAGCTTATATACTTAGTGAGCAATTTCATCGCTACTCCCTCCGACTATCTATGCTTTAGGCTTCCTGCATATCTAAGTATTCAATCTTGATACACTTGTTCATGACGATGTCATGACGACCGGCCTGGCGCAAGATTTCCTCTGCTTCTTGACTTTCCAATCCAAGCTGAGCCCAGAAAACCTTGGCTTCTGTCTGGACAAACTCACGCGCCACATCTGGCAGAAACTCACTCCGACGAAAAACATTGACAATATCTATAGGTTGGTCAATTTCTGCTAGACCGGCATAGACAGTTTCACCTAAAATTGTACTGCCTGCGGCCTTAGGATTGACAGGAATAATCTTGTAGCCAGCCTCTTGCATAAGTTTAGAAACACGATAAGCTGCAGTTTCTTCACGGCTAGATAAACCAACGACTGCAATGGTTTTAGAATGCTTCAAGTAGTCAAAAATGACAGCTTGACTAGGGTTTTGAAATGAATAGGTCATAGATTCCTCCATCTATGTTTGAAAAACAAACAGATAAGCCCATCAATAAACTAGTTCAGCATAGTGTAGATGAAAATGGACATATCCATCAGAATGAACAGTTATTTCTTAGAAATATTGAACAAAACGTCCTTGAGCTCGCCAATTGTTTTCTTAAGGTTGGTACGGTCCTTGTCCAAACCTGGATCTAAAGAGTAATAAATGGAACCAACTACAACTGAATCATCATAGGCACCAGTCGATTCCATACGGTAGAAGGTAATACGAGCCATTTTTTGATCCTTCATAATTTGACGACCAACTTGCCATTCTTGGTTGTTTATGGTGACAATTGTCTTTTCAATAAAAGAATGGTTGGTTTCAGCCATACGAGCCTCCAGCTCTTCTGGTGTCATATTACGGCCTTCTTCAAGAGGTGATGTATTAAATGCATTGATATTATACAGCTGAACCATAAAGTTACTAGAATTGATCTTTACATCATAGACAGCTGCAATCGTTTCATCTTCCGTATTCTCAGCATTAATAGTCCAAGTTGTCGGCACATCATAGTAACGGAAATATTCCTTAATATTGCCAGCCTCATCCTTTTCTGCAACACCATTGTTGGCAGCATGGATTTTGTGACCTTTTTGAGCTGGATCTGCTGGTGGATTAGCATTAACAACCACGACAGGTGCATTAGCAAGAACATTCATGGTTTCGTTGCTTGTATCTTGTTTTTCTTTTAAAATAGGTAATTGTGTTGAAAAATCAGCTCCAGAAGGGTTGGTACCCTTGTTTTCCGTTTTTTCTCCACAGCCTGCCAAAAGCAAGCTACATAATCCAATACATACTAGTGTTTTCTTCATGTCATTCCTTTCTATTTGGCTTCGTACCAGGTCTGGCCATCATTTTCATCGGCAATCAGTGGAACTGACAAGGCAACTGCAGATTCCATCGTCTCTTTCACCAAATTTTTGACCGTTTCTAATTCAGACTTCGGTACTTCAAGCACAATCTCATCGTGTACCTGAAGGAGCATGCGCGTTGACAGGCCTGCTTCTTCAATCGCCCTGTCCAAGTTAATCATGGCCACCTTGAGTATGTCTGCTGCCGAACCTTGAATAGGCGAGTTGATGGCTGTCCGTTCCGCAAAATTACGGACATTGAAATTACGTGAGTTAATCTCTGGCAATTCCCGACGGCGTTTGTAGATAGTCTCTACAAAGCCCTTATCTCTGGCTTCACGGACAATGGTTTCCATATAGTTCTTGATACCAGGGAAACGCTCAAAGTAGGTGTCAATGTAATCCTTGGCTTCCTTACGGCTAATGCCCAAGTTATTGGACAAGCCAAAGTCTGAGATTCCATAAACCACACCAAAGTTTACTGCCTTGGCATTGCGGCGGTCATTAGCTGTCACATCTTCAGCCTTTTCAATACCAAAGACCCGCATGGCAGTCGAGGTATGGATGTCTACGCCCTTCTGGAAGGCTTCGATCAAATGCTCATCCTTAGAAATATGAGCCAAGACACGGAGTTCAATCTGTGAATAATCCGAAGCCAGAAGTACGCTGTCTTCAAGCGAAGGAACAAAGGCCTTACGAATGAGGCGACCTTGTTCTAGACGAACAGGGATATTTTGCAGGTTTGGATCTGTTGAGGACAGACGACCGGTCTGGGTCAAATCCTGTACATAACGAGTATGGATCTTACCATCTTCTAAAATGGCATCCCGCAAACCGATAACGTAGGTCGATTGGAGCTTGGTAATCTGGCGATAGTCCAAGATCTTAGAAACCACTGGTGCAATTGGGGCCAGGCGTTCTAAAACATCTACTGCTGTTGAGTAACCTGTCTTGGTTTTCTTGGTGTATTCCAAAGGCAAGCCCATGTCTTCAAAGAGGATAGTTCCCAGTTGTTTTGGCGAGTTGATATTAAATTCCTGACCTGCTAACTCATAGATTTCCTTGGTCAGTTGTTCAATCAAAACTTCATTTTCAGCCTGCATGGTTTGTAAAGTTTCTTTTTGAACCTTAATCCCTGTGATTTCCATTTTAGCTAGGACATTGGCCAAAGGCAATTCCATATCAAATAGCAATGAAACCTGCTGGTTTTCTTCTAGTTTTTCCAGCATAACTGACTCGGTTTCGATGAGGACCTGTAGCTTGTTGGCAAGATGGGGGAAGAAATCTGCTCGCTCTGGAAGTGCCAGTTTTGCCCCCTTGCCATAGATTACTTCGTCGGGTACTAAACGAGTCTGACCATAAAGGTTGGCAATAGTGGTAATGGCGTTGTCCTCTACTGTTGACAGGAGGTACTTTGCCAACCGGCTGTCAAAGCTAGCCAGCGGTAAGTCCAAGCCGTGACGAGCTAGGAGGACTTTTCCACGCTTGAAGTCATAGGTTTTAACAGGCTGTTTTTCTAAGAAGTCACGCAAGATTGGGCTGTCGAGGAGTTCTGGCCCTCCAACATAAATCTGCTCTTTGTCACCCCAAGCTAGTCCCACCAAGTCTTCTCGGTGGTAGTTCTCACCCAAGATTTCAAAATAGAAAAATTGATCTGGGTGTAGCATATCCTCTGTCAATTCGGTGACTGTTTGAAACTCGACTGCAGGAAGTTCTTCCTCAGCGCTAGTTCCCAACTGAGCCCGTAATTGTTTGAAGCCCATGTCATCATAAAATTGTCCTAGTTCTTCGACTTTTGGTCCCTCGTAGATAAGGTCATCAAGTCCTATTTCAATAGGAGCATTGGTGTCAATGGTGGCAAGGGTTCGAGAAAGAAATGCTTGTTCCTTGTCAGCAATCAGATTTTCCTTCATCTTTGAAGCCTTCATGCTGTCGATGTTTTCGTAGATGCCGTCTAGGGAGCCATGTTCTATCAGGAGTTTGAGGCCTGTCTTTTCACCAATTTTGGTCACGCCTGGGATGTTATCGGACTTATCACCCATGAGTGCCTTGAGGTCAATAAATTGAGTGGGGGTAATGCCCATTTTTTCCATGAGGTAGGCTGGGGTAAATTCTTCGAATTCAGCTACGCCTTTCTTAGAAATCTCAACTACGGTATTTTCGTCTGTCAGCTGGATCAGGTCCTTGTCACCGCTGACAATGGTCACATCGAAAGGAATCTCTGTCCGCTCTGCCATTTTGTCCAAGGTACCGATAATATCGTCTGCCTCGTACTGAGCTAGCTCATAGTGCTTAACCCCCATGGCATCCAACATCTGACGGATAAAAGGGAACTGCTCGCGGAATTCGTCAGGTGTCTTGGCCCGGCCCGCCTTGTAATCGGCGTACATCTCAGTACGGAAGGTGGTCTTTCCAGCATCAAAAGCCACGAGAATGTGGGTCGGCTCAATCCGCTTCATCATGTGGTCCAGCATGAGGTTGAAGCCGTAAATGGCGTTGGTATGCAGACCGTTGGCATTCTTGAAACGGTCGATTTGATTATAAAGTGCAAAGAAAGCACGGAAGGCTACGGAAGAGCCATCAATGAGTAATAACTTATTTTTTTTCATAGGTCTATTATAGCATGACTTCGATATTTCTCCTAGAATATAAGAAGTCAAAAATAGATATAAAATAGCTAGACTTGGATAGCCCAGACTTGTCAAATATCCTCGATAGGTTTACAATAGAAACATGATTACAATTGAACGTGTATTAGAAATCTTGAAGGCGGATGCTAACTTCTGCCATATCAAACAGAATGACCAGACTGACAGCACATGGACGGATGTCCAGTTTGACGCTCTCAGCTACGACAGTCGCACGGTTAGCCCGACGACCCTCTTTTTTGCCAAGGGCTTGGCCTTTAAGAAAGAATTTCTGGAAAAGGCTATCGAGGCTGGTCTTGCTTTTTACGTGTCTGAAATCGACTATGAGGTCGGCATTCCTGCTATCATCGTCCATGACATCAAGCAGGCTATGAGCCTGATTGCTATGGATTTTCATGGTCATCCCCAGAAACAGCTCAAACTCCTAGCTTTCACCGGCACCAAGGGTAAGACAACGGCGGCTTATTTTGCTTTTAACATTCTCAAACAGAGCCACAAGCCTGCCATGCTTTCGACCATGAACACCACACTGGACGGCAAGACTTTCTTTAAGTCTGCCCTGACCACCCCTGAGAGTCTGGACCTCTTTGCCATGATGGCGGAGGCGGTCCAAAACGGCATGACCCACCTGATTATGGAGGTGTCCAGCCAGGCCTATCTGGTCAAGCGGGTTTACGGGCTGACCTTTGATGTCGGCGTTTTTCTCAACATCAGCCCCGACCACATCGGCCCCATTGAGCACCCGACTTTTGAGGACTATTTCTATCACAAGCGTATGTTGATGGATAATAGCAGAGCAGTCATTGTCAATACTGGGATGGACCATTTCGAAGTGGTGAGAGACCAAGTCAGCTCCAAAGACCATGACTTTTACGGTCCAGCTTCTGAAAATGAAATCACCCAGTCAGCAGGTTTTGACTTCACAGCGACCGGCAAATTGGCTGGCCATTACGACATCCAGCTGATCGGTGGTTTCAACCAAGAAAATGCCATCGCAGCCGGCCTCGCCTGTCTCCGCTTGGGAGCAAGTCTGGAAGATATTCACACAGGGATTGCCCAAACCAATGTCCCTGGCCGTATGGAAGTCCTGACCCAGCAAAACGGTGCCAAGGTATTCGTGGACTACGCCCATAACGGCGATAGTGTCAAGAAGCTGATTGATGTCGTCTTAGAGCATCAGACAGGTAATGTCATCTTGATTTTAGGCGCTCCTGGTAACAAGGGAGAAAGCCGCCGCAAGGACTTCGGTCTGTTGCTCAATGACTATCCTCAGGTTGAGATGATTCTGACCGCTGATGACCCCAACCGTGAGGACCCAGCTGCTATTGCTGAACAAATCCGTACCCACATGACCCGACCAAGCGACTTTATCTTGGACCGGGAAGAAGCCATACGCACAGCTATGAGCCAGACAAACTCTCCGAAAGATGCCGTCATCATCGCCGGTAAGGGGGCTGATGCCTACCAGATTGTCAATGGTGAAAAGGTCGCCTATGACGGTGACATCGAAGTAGCAAAACGCTATCTATAACGAAGAATCCTTGTCCATGTGACAGGGATTTTTTATAACCATTCTCATCAAATTAAAATTGTCAGAAAACTCTTTGTTTCTATCAAAAACTATGATATAATGGATATCTATGTGAGTAAAGGAGGGCGTATGGCAACCATTTCAGCCAAGGATTTAGAACTTTCTTATGGACAAAAAACTGTTCTATCCGAGCTGTCCATTGAAATTCCGAGTGGAAAAATAAGTAGTATTATCGGTCCCAATGGTTGTGGAAAATCCACATTTTTAAAGAGTCTTAGTCGCATTATTCCGGTTGATAAGGGAGCGGTCTATTTAGATGGAAAAGACATGCAACAAATTCCGACAAAGGAAATTGCCAAGCAGTTGGCCCTACTCCCTCAGGTCCAGGAAAGTTTGGATGGAATTCGTGTCTATGATTTAGTATCTTATGGTCGCTTTCCTCATCAAAATGCCTTTGGTAGATTGACGAACTTAGATAGGGAGAAAATAGCTTGGGCAATGGAAGAAACGCGAACTTTGGAATTTGCTGAATTGCCTGTGCAATCACTTTCAGGAGGTCAACGGCAACGAGTTTGGATTGCTATGGCGCTAGCTCAGGATACCGATACGATTTTTCTAGATGAACCCACTACCTATTTGGATATGCACCACCAGCTAGAAGTGCTAGAATTATTAAAGAAACTCAATCGAGAAAATGGCAAAACGATAGTCATGGTTTTACACGATATCAATCTCGCTGCCCGTTTCTCTGACTATCTGATTGCTATGAAAGACGGTAAGATGATTCAAAATGGAAATGTGGAGGAGGTCATCACGGTTGAACACCTACGACAAATTTTTGACATTGAAGCAGAAATATTACCTGCCAACCACTATGGTTATCCGATATTAACTACCTATACTCACACCAAACCTTCTACAAAAAATAAGGAGTTATCATGAAAAAGTTTTTACTTTCTCTTAGTCTCGTTTTGTCAGTTCTAGTCTTGACTGCCTGCTCTGCTATTTCACAAAAGGAAAGCCAAACTAGCCTATCCACTATGCCAACTATCGAGGGCGTCTCCTACTTTGGTGATGTACCAGCTCAGCCTAAAAAGGTTGTCAGTCTCAACTTTGCCAACACTGGCTATTTACTGCAATTAGGCTTCGATGTAGTCGGTGCTACCTCCTACGACTTGGAAAATCCAGCCTTCTCTGAAAAACTCAAAGGAGCTACTGCTGTTACCAGCGAGGATTTGGAAGCTATCGCTGCGCTGGAACCGGACCTTATCGTAACCGGTTCATCAGATGAAAAAATCGAACAGCTAGCTGAAATTGCACCTACCATTTCCCTAGAATACGGCAAGCATACCTATACTGAAACCTTGACAGTCTTTGGTCAAATCTTTGGTCAAGAAACCGCCGTTGAAAAATGGCAAACATCTTGGAAAGAGACAGTTGCAAGTGCAGCCAAAGATATCAAGGCTAAAACGGGTGACAATGTAACCTTTACTATCATGGGTTACCTTGGTCAAGACCTCTACCTCTTCGGAAATAACTGGGGACGTGGTGGGGAGATTATCTACCAAGAACTGGGCTACACAGCTCCACAAAAAGTCAAAGATGAAGTCTTTGGAGCTGGTTTCCTTGCAGTATCACAGGAAGTCTTACCAGATTATGCTGGTGATTTCATCATCTTGGCTGTCGAAGACGAAAGTGTTGCTTCTAACCTATTAAGCAGTGATATCTGGAAAAACCTTCCAGCTGTTCAAAACAACCGTGTTATCAAGGTAGACAGCAAGGCCTTCTACTTCAATGACCCGATTTCACTTGAGTACCAACTGAAAGTTCTCAAAGAGGCTATCACAAAATAAGGATTGATTTTCTATGTTTTTAAAACAATTAGGGAGAAAAAATGGGGAAGAGGTTACGGCTAGCTTCAAGGCTAGTCTGTCACCTATCCCTCTTTTTTTCCTTCTTCTCTTTATACTCTTATTGGGTTCCTACTGGGGCTTTCGCTTGGGCGCCATTTCTTATTCGCATGACCAAATTCTCTCCGTCTTAAAAGCACCTTTGCGGCAGTCTGAACTACAAGATGTTCTGATTGATTTGCGCCTACCCCGCATACTTGCGGCTGGCTTAGTTGGAGCAAGTCTAGCAACTTCTGGAAGCATTATGCAAGCTGTGACACGCAATCGCTTGGCGGACCCTGGACTACTGGGAATTCCTGCTGGTGCGGGGCTATTTCTGATTTTGAAAATGGTCTTCCTGCCACATTCTTCTGAACTCTTCAGCATCCTGGCCTGCTTGTTAGGTGCTGGCATAGCGGCTAGTTTGGTCATCTTTCTAAGCCAGCAAAATAAAGGAAACAAAAGTCCGCTCCATCTGGTTTTAGCGGGAATCATGGTCACTGCCCTCACACAAGCCTTAGGACAGGCAATGGCCTTATTATTTGACTTATCCAATCACATCATCGGACTAGAGGCAGGTAGCCTGACCTCGATTCGTTGGCAACATCTTTTCTGGCTAGGTCCCCTCATCCTACTATCACTTCTTCTTGCACAAGTATTTGCCCATTCCCTGACCATTCTCAGCTTGGACGATACGGTAGCAAGGACCTTGGGACAAGATACGCAGAAAATGACCCTCTTCTTCCTAGCCATCGTTGTCCTCTTGTCTGCTTCTTCCGTTGCTCTTGTCGGTTCCCTCTCCTTTATTGGCTTGATTATCCCCAATCTCTTGACCTCACTACTTCCCAAAGATTACCGTTATATCCTGCCATTTTCATCCTTGGCTGGTGCTGGTTTTCTCGTTTGGTTGGATTTGATTAGTCGAACTCTCCATCCACCTTATGAAACTCCCCTGTCCAGTCTGATTAGCTTTGTTGGCCTACCAATCTTTCTCTGGCTCATTCGGAAGGGGGAATGGCAAGCATGAAGAAAAAAGTAATCTTTCTCACTTTTTCAATCCTCCTCATCAGTCTATCCTTACTTTCACTTGTAATTGGTTATAGTAAGCTTGGTCTAATGGACCTGTTAGCAACCATCGGTGGTCATGCTAGTTCAGCAACTCAGCTGATTTTTTGGAAAATCCGTCTGCCACGCCTGATGGTATCCATTCTTGCTGGTGGTGCTCTGGCAATCAGCGGACATCTTTTTCAAACACTCACTCGAAATCCCTTGGCAGACTCTGGTATCCTTGGTGTCAATGCTGGTGCTGGACTTCTACTAACCCTCGCACTTACTTGGAATATTTCTTTCCAACTTTCTCAGCCTCTTCTGGCGTTAATTGGAGGTTTCCTAGCATCTGGTTTGGTTTATCTATTGGCCTACAAAAATGGACAGGCATTAAATCCAACTCGTTTGGTCCTAACAGGTGTTGGTCTGGCTAGCTTGTTTTCAAGTAGCATGGTTAGCCTCATGGTTCGGTTTGATCGCTACAAGTTAGATAGTATTATAGGCTGGTTGTCGGGAAGATATGTTGGAGATGATTGGCAGACCATCAGCCTTGTCGGTCCCGGCTTGCTTGTCCTCTGCCTGTTTAGTTTTATCCGCTTCTCCAGACTAAATATTTGGCCAGTCATTTGGCCAAACAATTGGTCGGCAAACAGCACCAGTATAGTCTGCCCCTGGCCTTTCTAATCGGTAGCATCTTGCTCATCCTAGCCGACATTATCGCACGGTCCCTACTGGTTGGCACCGGTATTCCAACTGGCTTGGTCGTTACTCTTGTTGGCGCTCCTTATTTTCTCTTATTGCTTAAAAAAGAAGGCTAGATTTCTCCAGCCTTCTTATTCTTTTGCCAAATAATGTTCAATATCCGCTGTCAATCTTAGCGGGCTAGTCGTTGGTAAATAGCGTTTGACCACGCGCCCCTGTCTATCCACCAAAAACTTAGTAAAATTCCATTCTATGCGACCTCCTAATAAGGTCCTTTTCTCTTTTTTCAGATAACGATAGAGCGGACTAGCATCTGGACCGTTTACAGCAATCTTTGCAAAACGTGGAAAATTTGTCCCATAATTCAAACTGCAGGTCTGATTGATTTCCTCCGCAGAGCCTGGTGCCTGCTCTAAAAATTGATTACAGGGAAAATCCAATACGACAAACCCCTGGTCTTTATAGGTGTCGTAGAGTTCCTGTAATTCCTTATATTGAGGAGCCAAACCACAACCTGTTGCTGTATTAACAATCAATAAAACCTGTCCCTGAAAGTCACTCATAGCCTGGTCTGTACCGTCTTGTTTTTCCACCCTAAACTTGTATATGCTCATAATAAAAGCCTCCTTAATCAAAATAGGTTAATACATGCTGGATTTCATCTGAAGTAAGCTCACGGTAAGCTCCACATTCCAAATCCCCCAATTCAAATCCGCCAAAGGCCATGCGTTTGAGATAGGTGACCTTGACACCATAGGCTAAGAACATCTTCTTGACCTGATGAAATTTGCCTTCTGCCAACTGGATGGTCGCTCTGCTATTTCCCAAAGAAACCTCTAAAATGGTCAGCTCCGCTGGCTGACACCGGGTACCATCCAAGAAGGTGACGCCCGAGGCAAAAAAGGTTTGTGCGTCTGACCCCAAGGGACCATTGACTTCCACATAGTAGAGCTTATTGACATGGTGGCTGGGGTGGAGCATGCGGTAACCGAGTGGTCCGTTGTTGGTGATGAGGACTAGACCTTCGGTGTCCCTGTCTAAGCGACCAACTGGATAGAGTCCTTCCCTACGGTCTTGAGGAGCAATCAGGTCAATGACAGTCTGATGCTCCTGGTCTGTCACGGCAGAAACCACACCCGCAGGCTTATGGAGTAGATAATAGACCGAGCCTTCTAGCTCAACCCTTTTTCCCGATACCTGTATATCTTGCAAGTCAGGATCAACAATCTGACTAAGACTACGAGCCGACTGTCCATCTATCCTGATTTGTTGGGCCTTAAATAATTTTTTGACTTGCTTGCGCGAGCCAATTTGGGCCTTTTCTAAACATTTATCCAATCTCATACATCTATTCTAGCATAAATCATTTGGCTTGACTTTATTGGGAAATGTTTTATAATACTAATTAGTGATATATACAAAAAATCTGTTTAATGGATTTTCTATTTTTGATAAAGGAGAATAGTATGGGACTTTTACAAGATGGCAAATGGGTCGATCAGTGGTATGATACCAAATCAACAGGTGGCAAGTTTGTTCGGAGTGTCACGCAATTTCGCAACTGGATTACGCCAGATGGACAGGCAGGTCCGACAGGCAAAGGCGGTTTCAAGGCCGAGTCTGGTCGCTACCACCTCTATATTTCTCTGGCTTGTCCTTGGGCCAGTCGGACCTTAATCATGCGAAAACTGAAAGGCTTGGAAGACCATATTTCCTTGTCTGTCGTTCATCCCCTCATGTTAGAAAATGGCTGGACATTCGAAGATGGGCCTGGTGTTATCAAGGATCCCCTCTTTAACAGCGACTATCTCTATCAGGTCTATTTGAAGGCTAACCCACACTATACAGGACGTGTCACCGTTCCAGTTCTTTGGGATAAGCAGACAAAGACCATCGTCAGCAATGAATCTGCTGAAATCATGCGCATGTTCAATACCGCTTTCAATGACATCACAGGCAATCATGATGATTATTATCCAGCAGACTTGCAGGCTGAGATTGATGCTATGAACGACTTTGTCTATCCAAACATCAACAACGGAGTCTACAAGGCTGGATTTTCAACCAAGCAGAAAGTCTATGTAAAAGAAGTCAAAAACCTCTTTGCTGCCTTGGACAAACTAGAAGAGCATTTGGCAGATAAGGACTATCTGGTGGGCAACCAGCTGACAGAGGCAGACCTACGTCTCTTTACCACCTTGGTACGTTTTGACCCTGTTTACTTTGGGCATTTCAAATGCAATATCAAGGCTTTGGTTGACTATCCAAACTTGTGGAATTATACCAAGCGAATTTACAACCATGCTGGCATTGCGGAGACGGTTGACTTTGACCATATCAAACAGCACTACTACGGTAGCCACAAGACCATCAATCCTACCGGCATCGTTCCTGTTGGACTCGACTTGGACTGGACACTTGAAAACTAAGAACAAATGTGTTCACTAACCGAGCTTAAAAGTTCAGAAAACTAAGCATAAGAAAAACACCCACGGTGGTCGCCACGGGTGTTTTTTGTGCTTGCTCAAGGCACTCAGGCTAAGTTTCTTGTCGTGTTTGTCTTGCCACTTGCAAATTACCACTCCGCAATTCGTTCTACAATCACACTGACTATCAAGGGTAGCAAAACAAGTTTCAGGAAACTATCTAGCATAAGTTTTCACATCCCAACTTGCGCCGTTTAGTGAATGTGACTTAGACAGTAGGCCATAGCTATTCGATCAGACTACAAAAATAGACCCACCGAAAAGGCATTAACATGAAGTTTTCAGCGGGTTCATTCATATAAAGTGGTTTTGTCTATTATGCTAATTTACTAGCTGCTGCTTCATCGATGATGAGGACGACATCAGCATGGTTTTGGAGGACGCTAGCAGGGACTTGCTCTGTCACTGGTCCTTCCACCGTCGCCTTAATGGCGTCAGCTTTTTCAGGACCATAAGCCATGAGGACAATGGTCTTGGCTGCCATAATGTTGGCGATGCCCATCGAAATGGCTTGTTTTGGCACATCTTCTGAATTGTCAAAGAATCGAGCGTTGGCTTGGATGGTTGATGGCGCTAAATCAACAACACGTGCAATTCCATCAAAAGAGGCACCTGGTTCGTTAAAGCCGATATGACCATTCCGACCAATTCCAAGGATTTGGAAATCGACTGGATGGTCTTCCAGAATGGCATTGTAGCGCACCAACTCTGCATCAAGATCTGCTGCTAAACCGTTTGGCAAATGGTTTGCCTTGAATGGTTTAGCATTGAAGAGATGTTCTTTCATAAAATAAACATAGGATTGGTCACTATCTTCACCCAAGCCGACATACTCATCTAAGTTAACTGATGTCACCTCAGAAAAATCCAAGTCGCTCTCCCGAACCTGCTTATAGAATTCGATTGGGCTGGAACCTGTTGCCAAGCCAAGAACCTGCGCACCAGCTGCTAATTTCTGCTTGAGAATATCAAAGGCAATAGCTCCCCCTTCCACTTGATTCTTAACGATATGAACTTTCATCTGCTTTTCCTCCTTTTTGGTATAGACCATTTTATAAATCTATTATATGGTATATACCAATTTTTGTCAAGCCTTTCACATTATATTTTTTGACTAATATTAGTATAATAAATTAGAAAATTATTGCTAACTCTTTCTCGTCCACCAAGACTTAGGAATACAACTATGGTATAATGAAAGTATGACAAATGTACTTATATACCTATTTTTTCTCGGTATTCTGAATTGCCTGGCAGGCTATCTCATCACCAATTCGAGAACATTAAAAATGATCTTTTTCTCAATTGGTCTGCCCTTGTTATTGCTTCCATTTGGCCTGCTCATCTATTTTTTAATACTAATTTAAACAGGAGAACACATGAATACCGCAGATTTTGATTTTGAATTACCTGAAGAACTGATTGCCCAAGTCCCACTTGAGAAGCGTGACAGCTCTCGTCTACTCATCCTCGACCACCAAAAGAAAACCATGGTCGACAGCCACTTCGACCACATCATTGACCAGCTAAACCCTGGTGATGCTCTGGTCATGAACAACACGCGCGTGCTCCCTGCTCGCCTCTACGGATACAAGCCAGAAACCAATGGCCATGTTGAGCTATTACTTTTGAAAAATACCCAAGGTGACCAGTGGGAAGTGCTTGCTAAACCAGCCAAACGCCTGAAAGTCGGTACCACGGTTGCCTTTGGTGATGGCAGATTGACAGCCACTATCATTGAAGAATTAGAACACGGTGGGCGAATTGTAGAATTTGCTTATGAGGGTATCTTCCTCGAAGTGCTAGAAAGTCTTGGGGAAATGCCTCTGCCACCTTACATCCATGAAAAATTGGAAGATCGTGAGCGCTATCAGACAGTCTATGCTAAGGAAAACGGTTCTGCCGCTGCTCCTACTGCTGGTCTGCATTTTACCCAAGAATTGCTTGAAAAGATTGAGGCAAAGGGAGTGAAATTAGTTTATCTAACCCTTCATGTCGGTCTTGGCACCTTCCGACCCGTTTCCGTTGACAATCTTGATGAACATGAAATGCATTCTGAATTTTACAACCTATCTGCTGAAGCAGCCCAGACCCTCAATCAAGTCAAGGCTGCAGGCGGTCGGATTGTGGCAGTGGGTACAACATCTATTCGTACCTTAGAAACGATTGGCAATAAGTTCGATGGTCGCTTAGAAGCTGATGCTGGCTGGACAAATATTTTCATCAAGCCAGGCTATGAATTCCGCATCGTTGATGCCTTTTCAACCAATTTCCACCTACCCAAATCAACTCTGGTCATGCTGGTATCTGCCTTTGCTGGCCGAGAATTTGTCTTAGAAGCCTATAAACACGCTGTTGAAGAAGGCTACCGCTTCTTCAGTTTTGGAGATGCTATGTTTCTTCAATAGCGACACTTTCCTTGTCCATGGCCAATCCAGTCAAGACTTTCTGCTGATTTTTCCATGTACAACCACATTTGTAGGAGGTTCCTATGAACAAGATTGAAAGTCGTCACCAATTGATTTTGTCCCTGGTTATGGAGAAAAAAATCCATACCCAACAAGAACTACAAGAACTCCTCAATTTAAACGGTGTAACTGTCACCCAGTCCACCCTATCCCGCGACATCAAGATGCTCAATTTGGTCAAGGTCAATGAAGATGATTCTTCTCATTATGTCATCAATCCCATTGCTCCAAGTCGCTGGGAAAAACGCCTTCGGCTCTATATGGAAGATGCCTTGGTCATGCTTAAGCCTGTTCAGCATCAGGTCATCTTGAAAGCCCTGCCTGGTCTGGCCAATTCCTTCGGCTCTATTTTGGATGCCATGGAAATCCCTGAAATCATTGCGACAGTTTGTGGCGATGATGTCTGCTTGATTATCTGTGAGGATAATGAAAGTGCCCAGTCTTGTTTTGAGTACCTCAAACAGTATGCCCCTCCTTTCTTCTTTAGCAAGGCTTGATTAGAAAGCTGTCGAATAAAAGAAATGTTCTCAGACCAAACAATCTGAGAACATTTCTTTTATTCCACCGCCAACCGGTAAATTGCTTCCGCATAAATATCCATCGTTTTATACAAATCTTCCAATGGCATACGTTCATTTTCTTGGTGTTCCGTCTGCTCTGTTTCAGGGAAACAAGCTCCAAAGGCCACACAGTTTGGCATGGTTCGAGCAAAGGTCGCTCCGCCAGATGAGATTGGCTGGCTATCCATATCTCCAGTCTTATCCTGATAGACGGACATGAGGGTCGATACAAGCTGGCTATCCAGTGGTACATAGAGAGCTGCTAAGTAATCATATTCTTCATAGGTCAGACCACATTCCTGAGCCTTGGCTTGCAGGGTCGCCACCAATTTTTCCTTGTCCGCTGTGACTGGTATGCGGATATCCAAACGTATTTCTGATTTCTTAGCGCTTATGGTCAGACCGGCAATATTGAAACTCAAGGTGCCTGACGGTTCATCGGTTACATCGCCAAACAACTTGAAGCCTGTGGCATCTTCTCCAATAGCATTGACAATAAAGTTTAAAGTCGGATGGTCTTCAAATTTGTCCAAGGCCTTGGCCAAACGTACGATGGCATTGACACCCTCTGCCGCATCCTTAGCATGACGAGAAATACCCAGAACGGTCACTTGGTCATCATTGCTTTCATAATCAAAGCCCAGCTGGTCCAACTCCGCCATGACCCCAGCTAATAAGTGGCCTGAATAGCTAGCCTTGGCAGGTACGACATTATAGGCAGTTCCCGCTTCGATACTCAGACAAGGGTGGCCTGGTCCATGCAATTTGGCTTGTAACAAGCCTTTTTCCGCATAGGTCAAGGGGAAGGAGGAATCTGGTGCAAAGCCCATGGTCGCTACTTCTTCTAGTTGATTGTAGCGATTCATACACCTCCAAAGTGTTTCTTCATCGGTACCAAAAATAAAGCGAATACGTTTGGTAAAAGTGACACCTGCATCCATCAAAGCCCTGACCGCAAAGAGAGCCGCCATAGAAGGTCCCTTATCATCTTGGACACCGCGACCAATCAGGAAGCCATCTTTTACGACTGCTTCAAATGGCAGTGTGTTCCATTGCTTGAGATCACCAGCAGGTACGACATCCAAATGACAGAGAACAGCCAGCAAGTCTTTCCCTTGACCAATTTCTGCATAGCCGTAATAGCCTTCTGGATCCAGATAGGTAGTAAAGCCCATCTTCTCAGTCATGGCTAGGGTGTGTTCCAGAACATCCTGAATAGCCTGACCAAATGGTGTTTGGTTTTGACCTTCATGCAGGACAGATGGAAAAGCTACTAGTTCCTTAATCGCCTCGACACAAGCCTCTTGATGCTGTGTTTGAATAAAACTTGTTTCCATTGTTTCTCCTTTCAACAGATTAAAATATAGTTCTTTCTGTTTTCATTCTATCACAAATGGAAAAACTGAGCCAGATTTCATCTGTATTAGGACAAAATCCGACCCAGAATTTCAATTAGAAGAATGTCGCAATGACAAGTATAGCAATTGATGCAAGAACGATAGCTGCAATCAATTTACCTACAAATTTATACCAAGTTCCGATTTCAACACGACCTAAAGCCAAGGCACCCATTACAATACCTGAGGTAGGAGCCACCAAGTTCAGTACACCAGAAGCAGCTTGGAAGGCTGTGATAATCAAATGAGCTGGCACATTAACAAACTCACCGAGAGGTGCCATGATACCCATGGATGCCCCTGCAAGACCTGATGTTGACGGAATTAGGAAAGACATTGGCAGGTAGAAGAGATAGGTCAAGATGATAAAGACTTGTGAAGACAAACCTTGCAAGCCAACTTCACCCCAGTGTAGAATTGTCGCAGTAATCATACCGTCATTCATGATGACTTGAATACCACGCGCCACCGCACAGATAAGGGCAACACTGAGCAAGTCCGCAGCACCATTCATAAAGGCCTTGACCAGACGCGCTTCGTCCATGCCATAAACAATACCGACCAAGACACCTGCTACTGCAAAGAGCATAGCTCCTTCAGGGAAATACCACCAGCCAAATGGATAAGCCGAACTACCAATCACCTGACCGATACCTGGCAAGCCAAGCAACCATGTATTAAAATCGGCAAAGATAGACACACCCAAGTCTTCCCAAGGAATAAAGCTACAAATCATGACAACAAAAGTCAAGACGAAGACCCAAAGAACACGTTTTTGAGCAGGCGTTAAGACAGCATTGACTTCTTCAGATGTGTTGACATTGAAGTGAGCCATATCTGCTTCACGTTGTTTGTAAACCAGGGATTTAGTTGGGTCGTTTTTCACTTTTTCAGCATAGTTAGCAACGAACCACACACCCAGGCCCAAAATAACGATAAAGAAGATAATCCGCCATATCATACCATCTGCCAAGGAAACCCCTGCTGCATCCGAAGCCACACCTGTCGCAAATGGGTTGACAGTCGAAGCCAAACAGCCGATTTGAGAACCCAGCAAGATAATGGCAACACCAGTTATACTATCAAAACCAACCGCCATCATAACTGGAACAAGAAGTGGGAAGAAGGCCATGGTTTCCTCACCCATACCATAGGTAGAACCACCCAAGGCAAACAAAGGCATGAGGATGTAAATCAACATTTTCTCGCGGCCCTTGAAGCGTTTCACGATGGAGGCAATCCCCACATCAAGAGCACCCGTTTCATTGACCACGCCCAAGAAGGAACCAACCATCAGGATGAAAAAGGCAACGTCAATAGCCTTGCTAGTGTCACCATGTCCCAACATGGCCCGAACTGGCGCCATCAGAATATCCCAAATTCCCTGCGGATTTTGAGCTACTGCTTGATAAGTGCCTGTGATAAATTTTCCAGCTTCGTCTTTTTCATACTGACCAGCTGGAATAACCCATGTCATAACTGCCATAAAGGCAATAATGAGCATCAAAATAGAATATGATGAAGGCATTTTAAAGCCTTTTTTCACTTTTTCGCTCATCGCAAAAACCTCCTATAATATTTTTTAAGTGAAATTATATCCATAATGACCGTATCAAATATCCACCTATCTTCAAGAGATTGCCATCTCTTTCAGAGTATCGTCTGAAAACATTGCTTATAGATAGATACTTGATAGAATGGATGGAAGGGGGAGGACCTTGAAAATATGAAGGAAGACACATATTGGTCAGACATTTTCTCCAGCCTATCCATTTCTTCCCCCCAGTCCATCTCAAAAGAACTCGTTACTCTTTCACAATAATCGTACCGCTATCTGATTCAATCAAGGCACCCAAGTTTTCGAGCGATGTAATGACTGCTTTTGATTGCGGTTTATGATTGACAAAAGCAATCGCTGCTTCAACTTTTGGTAACATGGAACCTGGCGCAAATTGGTTTTGCTTGATATATTCTTCCAATTCAGCTACGGTCACTGTTTCTAATTTTTCTTGGTCTGGTTTGTTGTAGTTGACAAAGACATAGTCCACACCTGTCAAGACGATAAATAGGTCTGCATCGACTAATTCAGCCAAACATTGGGAAGCAAAGTCCTTATCAATAACCGCTTCCACACCTGTCAAGGTACCATCTGCTTCTTGAACGACTGGAATACCACCGCCACCAGCAGCTACGACTACCTCACCAGCATTGAGAAGGGTACGAATGGTGCCGATTTCCTTAATGCCTACTGGTTTTGGCGAAGCAACAACCTTACGCCAACCACGACCCGCATCTTCTTTGAAGGTCGCACCTGTCTTTTCTGCTTCTAGCTTCGCTTCTTCTTCTGTGTAGAATGGTCCAATTGGCTTGGTCAAATTTTCAAAGGCTGGGTCATGTTTATCAACAATAACCTGGGTAACGACGGAAGCTACATCCTTTTCAATACCTTCCTTAGCCAATTCGTTTTCCAAGGCATTTTGAAGCCAGAAGCCGATGGAACCTTCTGTCATGGCTACCAAGCTATCCAGTGGAAAAGCTGGGTTCTTTTCTGAATCTGCTGCCAGGTTTTGGAGCAACAGGTTTCCGACTTGAGGACCATTACCATGGGTAATAATCAAGTCGTCGCCATTTTTGATTAGTTTAACAAGGTGCTTGGCTGTTTGTACCAAGGCTTCCTTTTGAGCTTTAGCCGATGGGTCCGATGATAGAATGGCATTTCCACCCAAGGCTACTACAATTTTTCTATTGGTCATATTTTGTGTTTTCGCCTCACTTCTATGTTAGAAATCGTTTACATTTACATCTCCATAAAAGGGGGCCGGGTTCAGCCCCCAGGAGGTGCGATGCATGATTAAATAGTTCCTTTTTACACGCGTGGAACAAATGGGTCTCCCAAGGTCGCCGCCATCACTGCTTTAATAGTGTGCATACGGTTTTCAGCCTGGTCGAAGTGACGTGCATATTTGCTACGGAAGACTTCATCAGTTACTTCCATTTCTTCTACGCCGAATTTTTCAGCAACATCTTTACCATAAACAGTATTTGTATCATGGAAGGCTGGCAAGCAGTGTAGGAAGATAAGATTGTCGTTTTCTGCTTTTTTCACCAATTCCATATTCACTTGATAAGGTTTCAAGAGGGCGACGCGTTCAGCAAATTTAGCTTCTTCACCCATGGATACCCAAACGTCTGTATAGAGAACATCTGCGCCTTTAACTGCCTCGTCAGCATTGTCAGTGATAAGAACACGCGCGCCACTTTCTTGGGCAAAGCCTTCTGCCAATGCCACAACAGTTTCATCTGGGAAGAGTTCTTTTGGAGAGAAGATATGGACGTTGACACCAAGGATGGCACCTGTCACCAAGAGAGAGTTGGCAACGTTGTTACGACCATCACCACAGTAAACCAAAGTCAATCCTTCCAACTTGCCAAAGTTTTCTTTGACAGTCAAGTAGTCAGCCAACATTTGAGTTGGGTGCCATGCATCTGTCAAACCATTCCATACTGGCACACCTGAGAATTCTGCCAATTCTTCCACCATCTTTTGGCTGAAACCACGGAATTCAATACCGTCGAACATACGTCCCAAAACCTTAGCAGTATCTTCTGTCGATTCCTTCTTGCCAAGCTGGATGTCATTTGCACCAAGGTATTCTGGATGCGCTCCAAGGTCAATGGAGGCTACTGTGAAGGCAGCACGGGTACGAGTGGATGTTTTTTCAAACAAGAGGGCAATATTTTTACCTTCTAAATAACGGTGTGGAATATTACGTTTTTTCAAATCTTTCAAATGAGCCGAGAAATCAATCAACCATTCCAATTCTGCGCGTGTGAAATCTTTCTCTGCAAGGAAGTGTCTGCCTTTAAAAATGTTTGTCATTGTTTCTTCTCCTATCAGTTTATTCTATTTCATACAGTTTTATAGGTCTTCCCGTTCAAATGGCATGGACATACAACGTGGTCCACCACGACCGCGAACCAACTCACTTCCGCTAACCTTGATTAAACGAAGCCCCTTGGATTCCAAAATAGCATTGGTAATGGTATTACGCTTGTAAACAACAACCACACCTGGTGCAATGGTCAGGGTATTGGAACCGTCATTCCATTGCTCACGACCTGCTGCAACGATATTATCACCACCACAACGGATGAGTTCTACTTTTTCAAGACCCAAATTACTTGCCAAAACCTCTGCCAGATCACCATGTTCTTCTTCGATATGGAGAGTTTCATTTTCATAAGTCACAGAGAAGACACGGAGGGTTCCTTCGATTTCAGGGTGAATGGTAAATTTATCGTAGTCCACCATGGTAAAGACAGTGTCCAAATGCATAAACTTCCGACTATTCGCAAACTCAAAAGCCAAGACTTTCTTGAAACCAACGCCCCGTTCAAAGATATTAACTAAGAGTTTTTCGATAGAGGCAGCATCTGTCCGTTGGGAAATACCCACTGCCAACAAATCTTTGGAAAGAATTAACTCATCTCCACCTTCGATACGGGTGGTTTCATCACGGTTATAAACCAGTGGAACCTTTCCAGCATAGTCTGGGTGGTAGGTGAATATATACTTACCGTAGAGGGTTTCACGGTTACGGGTTTCAGCATACATATGGTTGAGTGATACCGCATTACCAACGGTTGCAAATGGATCCCGTGTGAAGTAAAGGTTCGGCATTGGATCAATGGCAAATGGGTAGGAGGATTCGACTAAGTCTGTTAACCCTTTTTCATCAGCTGGAACCGGTGGCAGTTCTGCCTTTTGAACACCAGCCATGGTTTTTTCTACTAACTCCTTGTTATCCTCAATAGCTAGCAAGAGCTTACGAATAGCTTTCTTAGTAGCTCGCCCACGGATATTTGCTTCATCAAGATACTCATCGATAAATTGCTCACGAATTTCTGGCGTTAGCAGTGATTCAGCGACCAATTGCTCCAGATAGAGCACCTCAACTCCTTCGTCACGAAGGGCTTGAGCAAAGGCATCGTGTTCCCTCTGAGCATCTTCTAGGAAGGGAATATCATCAAATAATAAACGCTCCAAGTGGTCAGGCATCAAGTTTTCAATTTCTTTACCCGGCCTATGTAGCATAACTTTTTTCAGTTTACCAATTTCTGAAAACACATGGATTGGATGATGTGACATGATCTGTCCTCCTAATATTTTTTTCTTTGATTGGAAAGGTTAGTGGACCGTACGCTTTCCACCCTTTCCTTGACACCCACAGTCTATCAAAGAAACAAAGCCAAAACTTGAAAAGGTTCACATTTTTTTGAGAAATTCATCACATTTTTTAAAGGATTTTTAGATAAATATTTATAATATTGCCTATCATATGCATATTATCTCTCTGCATATCATTATGTGAATTTTTATTTTTTGTAAAAAAAGAACGAAAACTTCAATAAGTTTCCGTTAAATTGGCTAGAAAATATTCAATGTCTAGATAGGTCAAAATTTTTCGCCTATAGATAATCTTTTTATCCTGCTTTAATTGCTTGAGAACATGGCTAACTGTTTCCCTTGTCGTTGCGGCCAGGCGGGCAATTTCTTGGATATGTATATCAAAGGGCAGACTTAGCAACTGTTCCCGTTGACACATATCCCAATAAAGGAGTGCTAAGGCCTGAACAACCCGCTCCGAAGCCTTGGACCGCATACTATTACGCAGGCGCAGTTCCTGAAAGGCTAGAATTTTCGATAATTTTTGACAAATATAGACCAGCTGACAAGGATTTGTCTTGGACATACTCTCAAATAAAGCCATAGGGATGATCAAACACTCCAAGTCTGTCATGGCAATAGCCGTATAGTGATAGGGCTTATCTTGAAACATATCACCAAAAGGAAATGCTCCACCCTGTCGGATATAGTCCAGATAGGTAAAACTATCTGTTTCATCATACTGCTCAATTCTGGCATAGCCCTTCTGCAAGACAAATAAATAATCCCTAGGATCTTGGGCATAGAAAAATATCTGCCCTTTGGGAACCTTTCGAAAGCGGATATACTTGGCCAGCTGGTCAAAGCTATCTCGGGTAAGGTTTTCAAAGGTTGGATGTTTCCTAAGATAGCTATACTGCTCACGGCTGATCATTTTCAAGCTCCTTTATCAATCATTCTCCTACGATTATAACATATATTAACTTATAAGACGAATGATTATAAGCAAATCTACAACAGAAAAACCAGCTCATACTCAATGAAAATCAAAATCAGACTAGCTCCAAAGGTTTGGGGAACCTTTGGAGGTTGGAGATAGGCGAACGTAGTTCGTTTCTACCTATTATACAGATAGAACCCTGTTACTATTTTATTTCAAGGTAACAGGCTGAAAGGCTCCACTGGAGCCTTTCACTCATCAAATCAAGTCAACAATGTCTGCTTTTGATTTTCGAAGAGTATCAAAAGAACTGGTTTATCTAAACTTTATAAATCATCCGCAATCTTATTGATTTTCCTTAGACGGTGATTGACACCACTCTTGGTAATGGGAACTGTCAAACTATCTGCTAACTGCTGAATCGAATAATCAGGATGTTGGATACGGAGTTGGGCAATCTCTTGCAGGTCACCAGTTAGCTGATCCAAACCAATGCTATCCATAATCTTGATGATATTGTTGATGGTCTTCATACTAGCTGTAACAGTTTTAGCAATATTAGCCGTTTCTGCATTATTGGCACGGTTGAGGTCGTTTCTAGCCTCACGCAGGAGCTTAATATCTTCAAAGGCTGTCTTGGCTTCCTCTGCCCCTATGACTAAGAGAAAGTCCATAATATCTTCTGCTCGTTGCAGATAAGTAATGGTTCCCTTGCTTCGCTCAATAACCTTGGCATCCAAGAGAAATTTTTGTAACAGATTAGCTAAGTCATGGGCATGGTCACTGTAAACAGAGGCAATTTCTAACTGATACCGTCCCTTTTCAGGATCCTTGACGGAACCTGCTGCCAAGAAAGCCCCACGCAAATAGGCTTGGCACCAGCTATCATTTTCAAGAACAAGAGGCGAAATCCCTGTTTCTAATCCAAAAAAACTATCTGCCAAATGCAAATCATTTAAGATGTCATTGACCCCCTCCTCAATGATTACTGCATAAACACGGTTCTTTTTGAGATTAGGTTTTTGATGGTGACGGATTTCAGCTTTTACCTGATAAAAATGCAGGAACAATTCGTAGATATGTCTGGCAATCTTGGCATTTTCCGTCGAGATGGACAGGGTCAGACCTGTTGAAGCCAGCCCCAGACTGCCAGACAGTTTGATAATGGCTGACAGTTCACTCTTATTTTGACTGGCTTGTATCAAAAGTTCTTCTTTGACTTTTATGGTAAAACTCATGACCGCACCTGCAAAATCTTGAGCAATTCTTCTACCACCAAATCACCATCATGAAAAGCTCCGCCATTTTCCAAACGTAAGAAATTAGATGAAATCACACGGCGAGCTTGCTCTTGCAAACCAGCAAAATCATGCTTAACCTGAACCAGATATTCATCAAACTGGTGGGTATTCATGTAGTCTTGTGGAACGGGTTCGCTGTTGACCAAAACCGTGTCAATAAACCTCTCTCCCAAATGACCATTCAAGACGGTCACATGGTCAGCATCTGAGAAAAACTCCGTCTCACCCCGCTGGGTCATGATATTGCAAACATAGGTCACCTCAGCCTTGGTTTCTTTCAGAGCCTTGCCAATATCCGAAATCATGAGATTGGGCAGAATGGACGTAAAGAGCGAACCAGGTCCCAAGACCACCATGTCACTCTCCATAATGGCCTCAACTACCTGACGACTGGCCTTAGGCTCGTCATCATTGTAGGAATTGGTCACATAGACATGACCAATCATTCCCGCATGTTTGGCAATTTTACTCTCGCCAGAAACCTCAGTGCCATCTGTAAATACAGCATGGAGGGTCAAGGCTTGTTCACTAGAAGGGTAAATCCGACCAGTCGTATGGAAAAATCGAGTTAGCAGCCGCATAGCATTATAGGTTGAGCCCTGCATCTCCGAAATTCCAGCGATAATGAGATTACCTAGAGGATGTCCGGCCAGAGGACCGTCCGAATCTGCAAAACGGTACTGGAAAATCTGCTCATACAATTTGGGCATATCCGACATGGCTAGAAGAACATTGCGCAAATCTCCCGGAGGAGTCACCTGCAAGGCCTGACGAATCTCACCCGACGAACCACCATCATCAGCTACAGTCACAATAGCTGTAATTTCGACATCCTTGTCCCGCAAACTCTTCAAAATGACTGGAATTCCCGTTCCGCCACCAATCACTGTAATCTTTGGTTTTCTCATGAGCGGTTGACCGTTTCCTTCCTTCTGTCCTTGTCGCGATGGCTACGGTTGACAATCCAGTTTTTCTCCAAATCATCTGCCAAGCGTTTGGCAAAAGCAACGCTTCTATGTTGACCGCCTGTGCAACCAACAGCAATGGTCAGTACAGACTTGCCTTCCTTCTGGTAACCTGGCAGAATTGGCTCAATCAAGCCGAGTAGATGGCTGTAAAATTCTTCAGATTCCTTATGGTCCATGACATAGTCGAAGACAGGGGCATCCAAACCAGTCAAATTCCGCAATTCCTTTTGATAATAAGGATTTGGCAAGAAACGCACATCAAAGACCAAGTCCGCATCCAGAGGCAGACCATATTTGAAACCAAAGGACATGACCTCCACACGGAAAGAAGGTTGGTTTTCTTGACTAGCAAACTGCTCTGAAATAGCCATCCGCAAGTTACGAGGTGTCAACTCAGTTGTGTCAATGACATTCTGGCTCATGTTTTTCAAGGGTGCTAATAGCTCACGTTCAAGCTGAATCCCGTCCAAGACCCGTCCATCTGCCGCAAGAGGATGTGACCGACGGGTTTCCTTATAACGTGCTACCAGCTCACCGTCTGTCGCATCAAGGAATAATATCTTAAAGTCCAGATCTTCTGCCGATTCCAAATCGTCCAAAATGTCACGAATTTCCGCAAAGAATGACCGACTCCGCATATCCACCACCAAGGCAATCTTATTGTTGTCTTGACTATGGCGAATCAATTCTAAAAATTTTGGCAAGAGGGTCGGTGGCATATTGTCAATGGTAAAATAGCCCAAGTCCTCAAAAGACTGAATGGCTACTGTCTTACCAGCTCCCGACATCCCTGTCACAATAACTAAGTGGAGTTTGTCTACCATGACATTCCCTCCTTTTCTCTTTAATCAATAACTGCGATCACTTCAATCTCAACCTTAACATCACGTGGCAAGCGCGCCACTTCTACCGCTGAGCGAGCTGGGAAATCTGCTGAAAAGGCTGTTTTATAAACTTCGTTAAAAGCCACGAAGTCATTCATATCCTTGAGGAAGCAAGTCGTTTTCACCACATGGTCAAAATCTGTACCAGCCGCTTCCAAGATAGCAGCGATATTTTTCAAGACCTGCTCAGTCTGCTCCTGAATGGTTTCTCCAACTACCTCACCCGTTTCAGGTGACAAGGGAACCTGACCAGAGGCAAAGAGGAAATTTCCTACAACCTTACCTTGTACGTATGGTCCGATAGCGGTAGGTGCCTTATCTGTGTGAATAGTTTTCATCTGTCAATCTCCTTTATTCTTTCTAAGTCTATTATAGCATACTAGAGGGTGAAAATGAGCTTGTCATCACCTCCTAGCAAAGCAAAATCTACACAACTTATCAAACAAGCACATTTCATAAGAAAACAGACCACATCTGTAGTCTGCTTATGTATCTCTATCCTAGTTTCCTAGGACCTTACTTTTTATAAATTTCTTTACGATGCCCAACTTCAAGAGCTAAAATGACCATTTTATTGTCAATGATATCACAAATCACACGGTAATTTCCTACTCGATACCGCCACAGACCCTTGTACTCTCCGACCAAGGCCTTGCCAAACTGCCTTGGATGTTCCAAACCATCCAAACGTTTTTTCAAATCCTTAGCAAGCATCAGTCCCACATGCCTGTCCATTTTTTTCAACTGCTTCAATGCATCATCGCTGAGCACAAGTTTATAGGCCATCTTCTAACTCCGCAAGCACATCATCTATCGAATGAGTTACTGGATTTTCTTGGAATTTCTTCAAAGCTTTGATACCAATCTCATAATCCAGCTGGTCTTCAATCTGTTCCGCCAGTGCAGATTTGAATAACTCAGACAAACTTTTTCCCGTATAAATAGCATAGCTTCTAAAAATTTCCTCTTCTGCTTCATTTAATCGCAAGGATACAATTCCCATTATTCCACCTACTTCCTTATTGTAATACATTGTAAAACAATTATTCGGAAATGTCAACTAAAAGAAAACAGACCACGTTTGTAGTCTGTTTGTAAATATTTATTTCGCAGTCTTTCAGTTTACTTGAGTACTAGCTCTAACAGTCTAGGAATAGACTGTTAGAGGTCGGAAATAGAGCGAACGAAGTTCGTACCCAAAACTGCAGACTGCTTGTTCAGTCAAACGACTATATTACGGATGCAAGCGGTGCAACATACGTGGGAACGGAATGGCTTCACGGATGTGTTTTGTACCAGCGACGAAGGTTACCATACGCTCGATACCGATACCGAAACCACCGTGTGGTACTGAACCGTACTTACGTAGGTCAAGGTAGAATTCGTATTCTGACTTGTCCATACCGAGTTCATCCATTTTAGCCACCAAGGCGTCGTAGTTGTCCTCACGCATAGAACCACCGATGATTTCACCATAGCCTTCTGGTGCCAAGAGGTCCGCACAAAGCACGCGCTCTGGATTGCCAGGAACTGGCTTCATGTAGAAGGCCTTGAAGCTTGCTGGATAGTTAACCACGAAAGTCGGTACACCAAAGTAGTTTGAAATCCAAGTTTCATGTGGCGATCCAAAGTCATCCCCATGCTCGATGTGTTCGTAGTCTGTATCTTCATCTGCTTCGTGTTCTTGCAGAAGAGTAATAGCATCATCATAAGCCACACGTTTGAATGGTTCTGCAATGTAGCGTTTAAGGGCATCCACATCACGCTCAAGAGTTTCCAAGGCTTGTGGAGCACGGTCGATAACACCTTGAATCAAGGCTTTGACATAAGCTTCTTGCAAGTCAAGTGACTCGTCATGGCTGAGGAATGAATACTCGGCATCCATCATCCAGAACTCAGTCAAGTGGCGGCGAGTTTTTGATTTTTCCGCACGGAAAACAGGTCCGAAGTCGAAAACACGACCAAGGGCCATGGCACCAGCTTCCAGGTACAGCTGACCTGATTGACTGAGATAAGCTGGTTGACCAAAGTAGTCTGTTTCGAACAATTCTGTCGAATCTTCTGCCGCATTTCCAGACAAGATTGGGCTATCAAACTTGATGAAGCCATTCTTTTCAAAGAATTCATAAGTCGCATAGATGATGGCGTTACGGATTTGCTGAATAGCGACCTGCTTACGCGAACGCAACCATAGGTGACGGTTGTCCATAAGGAAGTCCGTACCGTGTTCTTTTGGTGTGATTGGGTAATCTTGTGACTCACCGATCACTTCAAGGTCTGTCACATCCAACTCATAACCAAACTTAGAACGCTCATCTTCCTTGACAATCCCTGTCACATAGACAGACGTTTCTTGGCTGAGGCGTTTTGCTACATCAAACTTCTCAGTACCAGCTTCTTCACCGAATTTTTCGATGAAGTTTGGTTTGAAGGCAACTGCTTGGAAGAAGGCTGTTCCGTCACGCAATTGCAGGAAGGCTAACTTGCCCTTGCCTGATTTGTTGGCAACCCAGGCACCAATGGTCACTTCTTGACCAACATAATCTTTTACTTGGTTAATGGTAATCAATTTTCTAGACATTGTTTTTCCTCTTTTGCTTTTTCATAAATGTGTGTAGTCGAGCCACTGCTTCTTTGAGCGTGTCCATATCAGTCGCATAGCTGAGGCGGATATTTTCAGGAGCACCAAAACCTGCACCTGTCACCAAGGCTACTCCTACTTCTTCCAAAATGGCTGTGGTAAATTCAGTTACTTCTGTGTAGCCTTTCATTTCCATAGCCTTTTTGACATTAGGGAAGAGATAGAAGGCTCCTTCTGGCTTAATCACTTCAAAACCAGGCACTTCGGCTAGCAAGGGATAAATGGTATTGAGTCGCTCTTCAAAGGCCTGACGCATGGTTTCTACCGTATCTTGCGGACCTGTAAAGGCTTCAATGGCCGCATACTGAGCAGCAGTTGTTAAGTTGGACGTCGTCTGACCGACAATCTTGCTCATAGCCGCAATAATCTCAGGATTGCCAACCGCAAAGCCAACCCGCCAACCTGTCATGGCATAGGCTTTTGCAACACCATTGACCACAATAGTCTGCTGGCGAATGCTCTCTGAGATACTTGAAATCGGCGTGAAACTATTACCGTTATAGACCAAACGGCCATAAATATCGTCTGCCAAGATGAGAATGTCGTGTTCCACAGCCCAGTTTCCAATAGCTTCCAATTCCTCACGACTGTAAATCATACCTGTCGGATTGGACGGGCTGTTGAGCAAGAGGACCTTGGTCTTGTCTGTACGCGCTGCTTCCAGCTGGTCAACCGTTACCTTGAAATTATGTTCTTCTGTTGCAGTAACAAAGACTGGCACGCCCTCGTTCATCTTAATCTGGTCAGCATAGGAAACCCAGTAAGGTGTTGGAATGAGAACCTCATCACCAGGATTGATGACCGCCGCAAAGAAAGCATAAAGAACAAACTTAGCACCTGTGGCAAGGACCACCTGATTACGCTCAATGGAGTAGCCGTAGAACTTCTCAAAATAAGTATTGACCGCATCCTTCAATTCTGGCAGACCTGAAGCCACTGTGTAAAAACTGGCCTTGCCATTTTCAATAGAACGAATAGCTGCTTCTTGAATATTCTTGGGTGTGACAAAGTCTGGCTCACCCAGGGTCAACTCTAAAATATCACGACCTTCCGCCTTCAAGGCCTTGGCCCGCGCACCAGCTGCCAGCGTGACACTTTCTTCCATTTCTAAGACACGTTTTGATAGCTTGCTCATAAGCCCTCCTTCTTGACAAAACTTCCTGTTTCAAACTCTACTAAATAATAGGCTGTTCCTGATTTGACTTCCCAAATTGGTTTATCATCTCGGATACCAAGAAGAACACGCTCTACCTGACCTGCACCATTTTCCTTGGCAATAGCTTGCGCTTCTTCTTGCGAAATTCCCTGCGCTAAAGGATAGACATACACAGTGCTAGAAGCCTCTGGAATCAAAACTGCAACGTCTTCTCCCTGACTAGTAGTACCAAATACACTAAAATAGGTTTCCGTACCATTGTAGATAGAAAAATCCTTGACAGTTTGCAAGTCTGCATATTCTGTAGCTACTGCAACTGCGTGACTACGCGCCTTGTTGAAGGGTGCTGCAGCCATATCCCAAATAGTAAAAATTGAAAAAGTTACAACACTGAGGAGGATAAAAGAGCCCAACACCAACTGCCCAGTCTTAGAAGCCATCCACTCCAAAAGTTGAAATATCTTTTTTTCCATAGTAGTCCTATTATACTACAAGTCACAAGAGATTTCCATTCTTTCAGCAAGTGAATAAGAATTTTACAGACATAATTTGCCATTTGACTTGCATATGGGACTAATTATTGCTAAAATATTCTCATGAAAACTGTCGAACAATCTTTAAATGAAAACAAGAATGCACTCCATAGCCTTGTCGTCTTTCGCAGAGCTGCCAATACCATCACAAAATCCGAATTAGAAACCATCAAAAAATACGGACTGACCGTCTGTCAGTTTGGCGTGATGGAAGCACTTTACAACAAGGGTAACCTCCGCATTCAAGACCTGATTGATAAATTACTCAGTACATCTGGAAATATGACCGTCGTCATCAAAAATATGATACGAGATGGCTATGTCTATAAAACCAGTGACACAAGCGACCGTCGCGCCTCCCTGATTGCCTTGACAGACAAAGGACGACAAACCATCGAATCTATCCTGCCAGAACACTACGATCATGTCGGACATATTTTCTCTGTATTAAGCCCAGAAGAACAAGAACAGCTGGCAAACATTTTGAAAAAATTTAAGAAATAATGACAAATCCCAAAGCCTACACTTTGGGATTTTGATATATTTTGCTTGATACAAAACTTGATCAGAACTTGAAAATAGACAATATATGGCCTGCTATAGAAGAAATTTGACCTACCTATGACACCATTCTAACTATACCAAAGGTCCTACTTCTTTTCTGACACACTGCAAGGCTGCTCCAATTACCTGGTGCATATCGTAGTAACGGTAGTGACCTAGACGTCCACCGAAAATAACATTCTCTTGTTGCTCCGCAAGACGCTTATAGGCAGTATAGAGTTTGTTATTGCGGTCATTGTTGACTGGATAGTAAGACTCATCGCCACGTTTCCAAGTCTTCGAATACTCGCGTGTAATAATGGTTTTCTCTTGCGTACCAAACTCAAAATGCTTGTGTTCGATAATACGAGTAAAAGGTGTTTCACTATCTGTGTAGTTGACAACCGCGTTACCTTGGTAGTTCTCCATGTCCAAGACTTCAGTTTCAAAACGAAGGCTACGATACTCCAACTCACCAAGTTGGTAATCAAAGAACTCATCAATCATACCTGTAAAGACAACCTTTGGATAGTTTGCCAAGTACTCTTCCTTATTAGCAAAGAAATCAACATTTGTCTCTACATCGATATTCTCATGGTCCAACATTTTTTCAACAATCTGCGTGTAACCGCCAATTGGAATACCTTGGTAAGTATCGTTGAAATAGTTGTTGTCATAAGTCAAACGCACTGGCAAGCGACGGATGATGAAGGCTGGTAACTCCGTACACGGCTTTTCCCATTGTTTCTCGGTGTATGACTTGATCAATTTTTCATAGATGTCTGTACCGACTAGTGAGATGGCTTGTTCTTCCAAGTTCTCAGGCGTTTTTCCTCCCAAAACAGCTCGTTGCTCTGCAATCTTCGTTGCTGCTTCAGCAGGGGTCACCACGCCCCACAGTTTATTGAAAGTATTCATATTGAATGGAAGGTTGTAGATTTCACCCTTGTAGTTGGCGACTGGTGTGTTTGTATAGCGGTTGAACTCCGCAAACTGATTCACATAATCCCAAATTTCTTTTTCAGAAGTATGGAAAATATGTGCGCCATATTCATGGACTTGAATACCTTCTACTTCTTTTGTATAGATGTTACCTGCAATGTGGTCTCGTTTTTCGATAACCTTTATTTTTTTACCCTTTTTAGCTGCCTCATGAGCAAAGACCGCACCGAACAGACCTGCACCTACAACTAGATAATCGTAATTTTTCATATTGTTTTTATATTAAACTTTCTAAGGAAGTCATTTCTCCGAATCTTTTACTAGACTATCATTTGTACCATCGCCTCATAACTAATAAAGAATGAGTTGTGACAATCTCTTCCCTAAAACCTTTCACTTAAAGCTTGCAATATCCAATATTATAACAGACAATACAACCTTCATCAAGTTTAGCAATAATAGAGAGAATAGTAGGAACTGTTCTAGAATGAGAGTAACCGTCCTTCAAAAACGCATTTTAATCGCTTTGAACATAAAGAAAAAGAGAACGAATTTCGTCCTCTCTAGGTGTTAGCTGACATTTACCCACTACAGTTGATAAAGAGTTGTAAAAATCTCTTTATATCATGAACTAGCAGATTATACTACCTAAACATATATATAATTTTCTAAAATTATAACTGAAACTTCCTGATAATACACATTTACACTACATTCTCAGAAGATTTTTTAAAGAAATATTTTTCTTATTAAAAGTAATAAAATAATACGCCATAAGCGAAATGAGATAGAGGATGAGTGAAATTCTCATATCAAGGAAAATATTGCCACAAATAAAAATCAATACCATTATAAATTCAAGAAATAAATCTTTGAATATGTTGAGATTTAATAATCTAGTAACCTTCAATTCAAGCAATGTACTCCTAAAAGACAACAAAATCACAATAGAAAGCACTGAGATGGATAAGCTCTTCAAAATTACTACCGATAAAACTGCCATAAAAATACTAATAATAGTCGTTAGAAAATTAATTTTAAAAATTAGTTTTTCTTGACGCATAGCTTTTAAGTAAGTATTTAAAAGCAAGGAAGTTTTTCCTTCAAATACAATCATCGGGAAAACCATTCCCATGAATTCTAAGCTATCTTTATAAGCTGGTAACCAGTATTCTAGAATAATCCTCAATGGATAATATACAATAAGCATCGTTAACATCGTTAACATCAATATTAAACGCATAGACTTATAAACTAAAGCAAGTTTATCTGAACTTGTTCGCTTTAGCATTGGAAAGACAACTATCCCAATTGCATTTATAAAGGTCATAACTAAGTTCGACAGACTCAGAGTCAAAGAAACCTTTCCAAAAGTCGCAATATCCCATCCTTTTTGGATTGCAAATCTAACAACACCAATAATCAAACTACTTGCAATATTGGCAAGCATTAAATTACTACCAACTTTAATATTATCCCAACTATCTTTAATTTGGACTAACTTCCTATCAGAAATAAAAGTTATATCTTTACAAATATAAAGTGCACAAAATAAAGAAATAACTCGGGCAATATTATCAGCGATAATCATTCTCTGAAAACTTGTGTTATTACTAAACAACAAAAACAATAAAAAGATCACATAGATAAATCGATCTGAAATTGTAATAATGGATGCTTCTTTAATTCTATTAGTTGTTTGTAATGTATATATAAATAACAATCTAGTATTCGTTATAACAAAATTTAATGATAATGCTAAAAAAATAAATAAAGTTGACGAATTTTTTGAAAAAAGCAAACTTGCTATTATACTTAGTAAGGAGATAATTGATTGAAAAATAATAAAACTTGACACTTGGGAAGCGAAATATTTTTTATCTAAATCTGAGTAATTTTCTCCACCAAATTTTAGATAAATGCCATCACACCATCCAAAATGAAAAAATCCAATATAAGTAAGATAAAAAGTATACAGCTGCCAATATCCATATTCATTAACACCAATAACTTTAGGTAAAATTAGAATAACAACTGAAGACACAATCAATGTCAATAAATTTGACGATATCACATATCCAAAATTTTTTAATATATTAAAAATCTTTTCTTTATTCAAAATAGTACCTTATAAATTTTTCAATAAAATATCTGCAATCTGTTTTGAAGCAGTCCCATCACCATATGGATTGCTTGCCTTACTCATTAATCTATATTCTTCATCATCAGAAAGTAGGAGTTTGAAGTTTTTGTAAATAACTTCTTCATCGGTACCAACTAATTTTAAAGTACCTGCTGCAACTCCTTCTGGACGCTCTGTTGTATCACGCATAACTAGAACTGGTTTTCCAAGCGAGGGTGCTTCTTCTTGAATACCTCCCGAATCCGTCAAAATCAAATAACTCTTGTTCAGGAAATTGTGAAAATCAATTACTTCCAAGGGTTCAATTAATTTAAGACGTTCATCATCTCCAAAAATTTCATTGGCTGCATCACGTACAACTGGATTTTTATGTATTGGATATACAGCTTTTACGTCTGGATGCTCATTCAGAACTCGTTTAATAGCTTTAAACATATTTCGCATCGGCTGACCCAAGTTTTCACGTCTATGAGCTGTAATCATAATCAGTTTAGAATCACCAACCCAATCAAACAGTTCATGATAATAATCAGGGTTCACTGTAGTTTTTAAAGCATCAATTGCTGTATTCCCTGTGACGAAAATACTATCTTCATTCTTCCCTTCTGAAAGCAAATGTTTTCTAGAAATATCAGTTGGTGCAAAATTAAAATCAGAAACAATTGAGACAGCTTGTCGGTTAAACTCCTCTGGAAACGGACTTTGAAGATTGTAAGTACGTAATCCTGCCTCCACATGTCCCACTTTAATTCCTGAATAAAACGCAGCTAAAGAAGCAGCAAAAGTTGTCGTTGTGTCTCCATGAACCAATACCACATCTGGCTGAAAATCATCAAATACCGTTTTAATTTTTTCCAATATACTTGTTGTAATAGAAAATAACGTTTGATTAGGTTGCATGATTTCCAAATCATAGTCAGGAACGACTTGGAAAACATCTAAAACTTGTTGCAACATTTCTTTATGCTGTCCAGTCACACAAACCTTTACATCAAAGTTCCCAGATGATTTTAATTCATTAACTAGTGGGCACATCTTAATCGCTTCTGGACGCGTACCAAAAACCAACATAATTTTTTTCATTTAAAATTCCTCCCTCTGAATTTCATTATCCCTTCTGACAAAAGCTACTCCTCTTGGTGTGAAAGTGAATTGCCAATAAAAAATAGATAATAAGTAAAATAGAATAATAGCAATCAGAGTAAATACACTAATGATTGTCATAGAATATTGCTCTATTGATGATAGGAAAATCCAATAAAACAAATAGGAGTAAACCATCACATTCATGTCCCACAAATCACTTCTACGTTTTGAACGAATGACAACGTAATAAAGATATGCAAATAACACACCAACCAGAAAAACAAATAAATACATTCCAACTGGTCCGAAATCATGTAAGGGGCGTCTAAAGAATGTATAAACATTACCAATTGTAACGCCAAGTTGTCTAAACTCTAAATGTACAGTTTCATTGTAGTCTATTAGCCCCAAATCACCTAATATATTTAATATCGGAGTAAGCGACTCTGATCCAATATATCTTGATGGTGATGTCGGATTCTGCACAAATTGGTTAAAATGCTGAATAGGTCCACCAATGTAGGTAGAGACTGATTCCATCATTGAACGTGTTGTTGTTCTTCCGACTAAGAATAATCCATAATAAAAGCTAGGAATCCCGAACAGCAAACCTGTGAGGCCTATCATCATGTATCTGCCAGAAATAACCTTTCTCCATCCAACCTTAGCTTTCTGTAAAATGTAGGTCTGGACGACTGCTGCCACTAATAATTTAAGAATATCTTGTCTACCTCCGGTCAATGAAGTTTTATATATAAATAGAAAAACCGGAACCAGTAATAGCAAATTACTCTTTCTTCTAATATCATAGATAAAATTATTGATGAAGGTAAATATAAAAATGTAGGCCGTAATATCAACAAAGCGCACTAATAAACGGATTTTGGCACTAAATTCAATACTCCCCTCATAACTAGTAGAATTTCGAATAAACCATTGTATGCTTTGACCGCTATAACCTGCTTGTGCTGCCAATTGGTACATTTCTTTACGATATAGATAAATGATGACTATATCTACTAAAATAGCAAAGATAATCTTCCATGTTGAAATAGATAATTTTCGATAAGATACAATTTCAGGAATAGCTCCTACCTTATTTGAAGCAATAGTTACAGGAATACTAAAAACGACTATGCCACTTAGTATGTAAAATGTAGATAGCGGTTCATAATCAATATTCCAGTTTTGGGCATTGATTAGAGCGAACAGCGTGCTGACAATAAACATTGCGACCATTACAACAGATGGAGATAAGATATCTCGCTGGGATAAGAGATAATTAAAAAAGAGTAATAAAAGTAATCCTATAAATAATGCTAGTAATAGTTCCACTACTGATCTACTCCGTTCTCTTGGAATGATTCCATAACTTTTAAAAATACTCCTGTCGACTCATAGTTACATTTATTAGCAAAGATGGTCTTTTTGAGCATATTATTATACACTACATTTGTAGATACATTTTGATGATGTAAAACTTTCAACTCAGGACTATACATTGTCTTATATTCTTTTTTATAGCAAATATAATCTAAAATTTCTGTTTCATAATAGAAAAAAGTACCTGGTTGAAAAGCAAACTCTTCTTTTACTATGAATAATTTTGAATAAATCACACATGAGCCATGTAATGGAACATTATAGTAAATCTTGGTAAAATCAATATCTTTGCTTTTTACTCGCGATTGATAAACGAAAGTACGTAGGAAATCATTCGATTTTAACCATGACTTTAATTTGAGAGAGAATGTAATCTCTTTTGATTTTTTAAATTTATTATGAAGCGATAATACTTCCTGATAAGTATAATGCTCAAGTCTCTTTGGACTTTGGTGTAATTCGTATGTAGTTGAATAAATATCTGGCCCTAGAATAAAGAATTTTTCTTTTTTATAAACTTCACGAAGTTTTTCATCAAAGTTTTCTGAAGCAAGCTCGACATCGTTATTCATAATAATCATAAAATCAGGATTGTACTTTTCTTTCGTATAGCTATATCCAACATTATTACCGCTCGCAAATCCTGCATTCTCATCATTCAACAATACATCTACAATATCATTTTCTTTATAGTATTCAAATAATTCCTGTCCGGAATTATTAGGAGACAGATTATCGACAATAATAATCTGTATATTATCCATTTCTCGTTCCAAAATGGACTCTACACATTTTATCGTTTCTTCCTTGACCATGTAGTGTAAGATAATAAAACAAATCATATTTTTTACTTTCTTCTATTCGTGATGCGATTTTTTATTCGCAGGCTCCTCCGTCAAATAATTCTCACCATACATTCTTTTTAAATATTGATCATACTGAGCGGGGATAAGATACTCCTCTGTCTCAAATTGATGTAGAATACCCTCACCCCAAATTTCAGTAGGCATTACCTCTTTTTTAAACAGAGAAGCTGTAATTGTACCAGCATATTGTTGTTTTTCCCAATCATATCGAGTATATAATTTATCAAGCATAGCATAAACTTTTTGCTGTGGGAATAGCTTATGCAGTTGTAAACATTTAGCAGTATTGATTAACAACTTTTGTTTTGCAGTATGCATATCAACATGCCCTTCTGTATAAGTTGTTCCTAAACTTGCCAAAAAACGTAAAATATAGACCTTACAAAAATAAATATTTCTAGAAACTTTGTTATTTGGAGCACCATCTAATGGTAAAATGTCTATTAAATGTAAACCGAGATGAGTATTCGAAGGTAGTCCTAATTTCTCTCGTTCCGACTCTAGTAAAAATAGGCGTGGGAAATAGCAATGTAACTCTGGCTGATACTTACTATTCAAAACTTTATATTTCCCTGCAATCTCTCGATTATTAAAAATTTCAATTAAACGAACATAGTCTTTTCTTGGAACAGCAATATCCATGTCATCATCCCAAGGAATGAAGCCACCATATTTTACGGCCCCCATCACGCTGCCTCCTCTTAAAAAGAAAGTAATATTCTCCTCATCGCAAATTTTTTTGAACTCTTTTACAGCATCTAACAACGTTTCCTGGAGCTCTCTAATATCAAATTGTTCACTCATTTCATTTCTTCTCTTTCTTTGCCTTGACTATGCGCTTAATAAAAACAAAATTCCCGACAAAATATCTCTTAAAAAGACGTCTTGGTTCATTGGCAACACGGAAAAGCCATTCGAGATGCGCTTTCTGCATCCATATTGGAGCTCGCTTAATAGTTCCTGACAAAACATCGAAACTCCCGCCAACGCCCATAAAAATACTATTTACGCCATCTCTCATGAATCTTTCAATCAATATTTCTTTTTTGGGAGAAGTAATTCCTACAAAGACCAATTGAGGCGCCTTACTAGCAATATCTTGTGAAATAGCATCAATCTCATCGTCCTTAAAATAACCATTTCGATAACCAACTACTTTTAAATTAGGATAATCTACTTTAAAAGCACTAAGCATTTTTTGAACAACTTCTTCTTTTGCACCAAAGAAATAGACAGTATACCCCTTTTTTTCTGATAATGTCAGTAATTTCTGCATCAAATCGATGCCTGCAACCCTTTCCGGAATATCAATACCTAGATATTTACCGGCTAGAACAACTGAAGCACCATCTGCATTCACAATGTCACAATTATTTACAATATCCATCATTTCAGGATCATCAACACATTGATTTATTTTATCAGCATTTACCCCCATTAAATGAAGTGGCTTTTGCGTTTTAATAAAATGTTCTTCAATAACTTCAACAGTCTCTTCCATAGTTAGTGGATGTATTTTGACACCTAAAATAGAAATATTTTTCATAGTTTTATCCCTTTCATTATACCTCACTTCTCACACACTGTAAGGCAGCTCCGATGACTTGGTGCATATCGTAGCAACGATAATGACCAAGACGCCCACCGAATATAACGTTCTTTTGTTGTTCTGCGAGGTGTTTATAAGCAGTATAGAGTTTGTTGTTACGATTATTGTTCACTGGATAATACGGCTCAGCGCCTCGTTTCCAGGTCTTCGAATACTCACGTGTAATAATGGTTTTCGGTTGTGTACCGAATTCGAAATGTTTGTGTTCGATAATACGAGTAAATGGCGTTTCACTATCTGTGTAGTTCACAACTGCATTCCCTTGATAGTTTTCCATGTCCAATACTTCTGTCTCAAATCGAAGGCTACGATATTCCAATTCACCAAGTTGGTAATCAAAGAACTCATCAATCATACCTGTGAAGACAACCTTCGGATAATCTGATAAACAATCTTCCTTATTGGCAAAGAAATCAACATTTGTCTCAACACCAATATTCTCATGATCCAATGATCCAACATTTTTTCAACAATCTGCGTGTACCCGACGATTGGAATACCTTGGTAGCTATCGTTGAAATAGTTATTATCATAAGTCAAACGCACGTGTAAACGACGGATGATAAAGGCTAGTAACTCCGTACATGGTTTTTCCCATTGTTTTTCTGTGTAGGACTTGAACAATTTTTCATAGATGGCTGTACCAGCTAGTGAGATGGCTCGTTCTTCCAAGTTCTCAGGTATTTTTTCTCCAAAAACAGCTCGTTGCTCTGCAATCTTCGCTGCTGCTTCAGCAGGAGGGCACCACGCCCCACAGTTTATTGAAAGTATTCATGTTGAATAGGAAGGTTGTAGATTTCATCCTCATGAGCAAAGACCGCTCCGAACAGACCTGCACCAACAACTAGATAATCGTATTTTTTCATTTTTAACAGTAACTACTTACTCCCTTCCCGCTTAAACACAACTACGAAAGTCTTCAATAAAATTTTCACGTCCGACCAAATAGTCCAATTATCAATATATTCAACATCTAACTTAACAACTTCATCAAAGTCTGTAATATTACTTCGACCGCTTACCTGCCATAAACCAGTAATACCCGGTTTAAAGCTCAATCGTCTCTTTTGAGCAGGAATATATTCTTCAAATTCATCAACTGTAGGTGGACGGGTACCTACTAGACTCATATCTCCAATTAGAACATTATAAAATTGTGGTAACTCGTCTAAACTTGTTTTTCGTATGAAATGTCCAATTGGAGTAATTCTAGGATCGTTATCCATTTTGAACATCCCACCTTGCATCTGGTTCTGAGCCATTAATTCTTTCTTACGTTCCTCAGCATCCATATACATTGATCGAAATTTATAGAATTTGAAAATACGACCATTTTTTCCTACTCGTTTCTGAACAAAAACGGCTGGTCCTCCATCTCTTCTTATAATTGGAACTAACAAAATAGAAACTATACCACAAATAATTAACCCAACTACTGCTCCAAGTATATCTAAAAGTCGTTTCATCATGATGTGACTAGGCTTATAAAAATTTGTGGAAAATGTTACAATGCTATGGTCACCTAGTAGTTGGATTTTTTTGTTCTTCAACGCAGTAAAACCGAATGAATTAATATCGACACTTACATCTATACCTAATAATTCAAATTCTGAAACTAGTTGCTTTAAATCAAAATATTCACTTGGTAAATTTATAAAGACGTGGTCAACCACTTCTCTTGTTGAAAACTCTATGGCTTCTTCAACAGAATAATAGATCGGTAATGGTAAATTTATTTTATCTATTTCTGAACCTAAAACTACCAATGCAACAAGATTTTTTTGAAATAGTTTATCAGATTCAAATAAATCTTGCATATTTTTCCATCGTTCAGCCGTTGTAATTAAAACAGTCTTTCTTTGATAGGTTGTCGAAAATAGAAAATTATCCTTAAACTGCTTAATAATTATGTTAAATAGGTATACCAAAACGAAGTTTATTGATGTAAAATACACAACACCTCGTCTTGATAGTTCGAAATTATTCTCCAACATGAATGAAACTGCCGTAAGAAAAATTGCAAAAATAATGCTATAGTTAAATGTTTTTTCAAACTCTTTCAGATTACCTCTATACTCAAATTCAACTGGCATATGAGATACAAAAAATGCAAAATAATGAACCATCATTATGATAAAAATTCCAGAACGATTTAAATCAGCATTTGGTATTTGACTTGTTAAAATTGCAGAAATTGCAACTGCTATCATATCTAACAATGCCAATTTCGTTTGGCGATATCCTATTTCATTACTCATATCTCCTCCACTATTTCTATGAGGTTACTGTACTTGATTTTTCAATATCATCAAAGGATTTTTCTTAAACAAAGCCTTAGCTCTGTCCTCTCCATATTCTTCTTTAACTATTTTATAGGCAGCATTCATATATGGTGGGCGACTTGTGGTGTTATGCATATCACTTGCCACACAGTGAACCAAATCATTTTCAAGGAAAAACTCTACACGTTTCTTAAACTCCTTGGAGCGATCACCGATTAAACTAGGCTTTAATACATGGCTGCTATTTACCTGAGTCATGCATCCCTTATCAATGAGTTCATTAACTCTATCAGCATTGAAAGCCAAAGCATCGTATCTTTCAATATGAGCTAAAACCGGTGTTAATCCTAGCAGATTTACTTCATTAACCGCTTTTTGAATATCCTTCCATGGAGTATTCATACTAAATTCTAAAAGAATATAACGTGAAGCGTTAAGTGATGGGACTTTTCGTTTTTCTAATTTTTCCATCAAACTCTTGCTATAGTATAACTCTCCTCCATAGCATAACCTTAAGTCTGGATATTTTTCTTGAACAGCTTCTTTCAATTTAATAAAATTGGCCTTGATAATTTTTTCAGGAGTTTCAAACATACCTTTTCTTCTGTGAGAAGTAGCTACAATAATACGAACACCTTGGTTCTTAGCTAGTTTGATTAACTCAATACTTTCTTCGATGGTCGCTGGCCCATCATCAACACCAAAGATAATATGCGAATGAATATCAATCATACTAAACCTTTTTGTAATTTTTAACTATAATAAACTAAGCTTTTTTCCCGTAGTTCCCATAGTTTCCGTAGTTCCCATAATCACCATATTTTTCAGTAGTAATGTCGTATTTGTTTAAGATAATACCTAAAAATGGTGTTCCAGTTTGTTCCAACTGTTCTTTTACTTTTTTAACAGCCGAGCGTTTGACCGTTCCAGCCTCAACTACTGCAACCATGGCATCACACTTTTGAGCAATAATAGCCGCATCAATTACCATTCCAAGCGGTGGACAGTCTACAATCACATAATCATAGTAACGACGTAGGGTTGCTAAAAGATTTTCAAAATTTTTACTTTGTAATAGGGCTGTAGGGTTTGGTGAGACTTTACCAGATTCAATAACTGTCAGATTTGGAATATCCGTATCACAGAGTCCCTGTGAAAGATCCGTTGTGCCTGATAAGTAGTCTGTCAAACCGGTAATCTTTGTTGTTGGTTTAAAGAATCCTGACATCACTGAGTTTCGAATATCTGAATCGACTAGGACAGTCTTGTAACCTGTACGTGCATAAGCCATCGCCAAGCTCGCCGCTGTAGTACTCTTTCCTTCATTAGATTGGACTGAAGTAATACCAACAACCTTGATGTCTGAACCACTCAATTGGATATTCGTTCGAATGGCATTAAAGTACTCTTCCGTTTTATTGACTAATTCTTTCTTGGTACGCGCAATTTCTAAAGTTGCCATAGTTCACTCCTATTTCAATTTCTTAGAATCTGGTACAACACCTAACAAGGTCATACCCAATACTTCTTCAATGTCTTGTGGTCGCTTCACACGATCATCTAATACTTCGACGATTAATACTAGACCAACTGCTAACATACCACCAGCCAAAATACCAATTGCAATATTCCGTTTGGTATTAGGGGTAGATGGTTGTTCCGCAGGAACAGCTTCTTCTAGTGTCGTCACATCGCTCACCTTAGTAACTTCGATGATTTTCTGTGCAGCCACTGTTCGCAAGCTATTTGCAATCTGAGCTGACTCATTTGGGTCAGCATCACGAACTGTGATAGAAACGATACGAGTATCAACGGGGATGCTGACAGATATTTTATTTGATATGTCCTCTGTCAATCCTAACTCTGTTTTTACTCGTGATAACACATCTTGTGATAGAATGATTTCTTTATAGTCTTTAACGAGGTAAGTCCCAGCCTGAAGTTCTTGGTTTGTCAAACCAGCTCCTGCCTCAACATTTTGACTGACTACATAAATCCGTGTAGTGGAGTCAAATTGAGGGGTTACTAAAAAACTACTATAGACAAAAGCAATCCCTGCTCCAAAAAGAGCCGTGATGATAATAAGAAATTTCTTGCTCCATAAGGTTTTTAAAAGTGATAACACATCAATTTCGATTGTATTTGTTTCTTGATTATTCATAATCTCTCCTTTATTATTTTCCATCCAATACTGATTGAATAGCTGTTGTTACCTGTGTTAGGCTCGTCTGGTTGATTTCCATCATATAAAGTTGCGAACCTGGCATAGCATACGACGGTAAATCATTGCGACCGGTACCTGTCAATGCTTGTGATTCGACTGTAAATTGTGTACCTGATTCTAGTTGGGTATTCACTAAACTCATAATCGTTTCCAAGCTCAAATCTGTTTGAATTGAGCCTTCCAATCCAGATAGGATTGCCTGGTAATTTTTTAGATTCTCTGGCGCACTCATCTTTTTAATCAAGGCAGCAATCACTTTTTCCTGGTTTTTACCACGGTCATTGTCACCCCCTGTTAAAGAGTAGCGCTCTCGAACGAAGCCTAATGCTTGGTCTGAGTTTAAATGAACTTGTCCAACAGGGAAATGGTAATTCCCATGTAAACTTGTAAATTCTTGGTCGTTATAAACATCAATTCCACCCACCAAGTCGATTAATTGAAGGAAGGAAGTGAAATTCAGCCGCACATAATTGCTAATGTCAATCCCATAGAGATTTTCTAAGGTATGGACAGATGCATTTACACCGTAGATACCAGCATGTGTTAACTTGTCATATTGATTTTGTCCACCATCTGCAATAGCAACATAGGAATCCCGTGGCGTAGTTGTCAACAAGATTTTATGGGTAGCACGATTGACTGTCATTATAATATTGACATCCGAGCGTGAAACAGATGAAATCGGACCATATGTATCAATCCCACTAATGTAAATATTGAAACTATCTCCGCTCGCTTGTCCGACTGCTGTTTCAACAGCTTTAGTGATTTTAAAGCTATAAAGTTTTCTTACTTTTGATGAAAATTCTGGATCTTCACTTTCTAAGATATTGGTAAAGACTCCATTCAATACCATCGCTTGGCTCTCACCATTGATTAATGATTGGTAGGCTGTCAAATATGAACTAGACGGACTGATAGTCAATTGAACAGACTTCATCTTAGCGATATCATCCAGCAAGGCAGTTATATTATCCTGATCATAATCTGACGGTGCTACGACAGAAGATAGTTGACTGATGTCAGTAATTTCACTGTTGGCTGGCACGATGACGCTCATCTCATACTCTGTAAATACGGAATTCGAGTTCAAACGGCTCGAAAACTTAACGACTTCGTTCATACCATAGGCACCTAGTGAAGCTACGATTAACGATAATACCAGTATAACAGTTGTTAAGACACGCGCCTTCTTTCTTCCTATCAGCCAAGCTGTAATAAATACAATCCCGATTGATAGAACTGTTAGAATATGATTTAAATATCTGAAGTTTAAGATATTAAATCGATACATGGTAAACAAAGTCAATCCAAGGACTACGACATATAGTATCCATAGAGCGTAATTTACAATCTTTAATCGCGAAGATTTTCTACGTCCACTTCGATTTTTCATAAATAACCTTCCTAATAGTTGTAACTCTCCTATTATACCACATAAATATTGCAGTCACTAGTAAGAATTCTCTTTTGAAAACGATATTTTGCACATTATTTCACAAAAATTCAATATTTCTTGATAAATACAAGGAGATTATCTTCTGAACTGTTGTGATCAAATTGGAAACCATCAAGGTTAAATTCCTTCAATGTCTCCCGTTTTGTCACGTCATTTTTAACCATCCAAGAAAGCATCCGACCGCGCCCTTTTTTAGATATGGTTGAATGAACTTTCAATTGACCGTTTTTTTCTTCCTTAAATATTACTCTTGTCAACCGCGATTGGATAGCAGGTGAAAAAACGTGTTCAAACTCTGAAGAAGCGAGCGATAAGATAAAAGACTCATCTTCAACTTCAGAGTCAAAAAATGGTCGCCAGTATTGTTTCAAAGACTCTTGACCAATTTTTAAACTTATTTGAAAATCCAAACGATGAGGAGAAATACTCTCAAAAGGGTTAACTAAACCATACAAAGCTGTTGCTAATCGAACATGATTTCGCAAGTAATCTTCCTGTACTTTGGACAAATCACGACGATCCATGTATCTGTACATCAAACCATCATACATTTGCCAGGCAGGGTAGGTTTTTGCTTGCCCTAACTTGATTCTCTGCCAACGATCCCATTCCAACTGAGCCTTATCCGTTGAGACTTTATATAAATTAGCCAAATCGTCAGGTGATTTTTCTCCAATAAGATCTAGAACTTTTTGACTACTTGCAGCCAGTGTTTGGAAGGGGTGGCTATTTATTTGAGTGTTCAATTCTTTCGCATTTGGAATAATTATTCTCATTCTTTCATTATATCATATTAACCCTCAAACAATCTTTTAAAACCCTAATTCGAAAGCTTGTTTTTAATAGATTAATTGATTATACTATAAGCACAACATCTGTAGGGGGACAGTTGATATGAATAAGTATCAAGTCATCATTCATGATATTTTAAAAGCAATTGAAAAGAATGACTATAAACGAGGTCAAAAACTTCCATCTATCCGCAAACTTATCCTGAAATATAATTGTAGCAAAGATACTGTTCAAAAGGCTCTGCTTGAGTTGAAACATCAAAATAAGATATACTCCGTTGAGAAAAGTGGCTACTATGTTCTAGAGGATCAAGAATCCAAAAATCAGAATGTCGAATTGAATCCGGAAGATTTTCAAGAATTGCCCTATGAAGACTTTCGCATCTGTCTTCATGAAAGTTTAATTGGTCGTGAGAATTATCTGTTTAATTACTACCACCAACAAGAAGGCTTGGCTGAATTGCTCTCTTCTGTACAACAACTGTTGTTAAACTATCATGTCTACACAAAAAAAGACCAGCTAGTGATTACAGCTGGTAGCCAACAGGCTCTCTATATTTTGACACAGATGGATTTCGGGTCTGAAAAGACAGAAATCTTACTAGAAAATCCGACCTATTCACGGATGGTCGATTTGATTCAACACCAAAATATCCCATATCAAATTATTGAACGCGATTTTAATGGGATTGACCTTGTCAGACTGGAAGAAATTTTTCAAACTGGACGCATTAAGTTCTTCTATACGATTCCACGTCTACATAACCCTCTAGGTTCGACTTATACTATGGATACCAAGCAGTCTATTGTCAATTTAGCAAAAAAATACAATGTTTTTATCGTTGAAGATGATTATTTGGCAGATTTTGATTCTAGTCGGAGTCTACCTCTTCACTATTTTGATACAGATAATCGTGTCATCTATATCAAATCTTTTACTCCGACACTCTTTCCCGCCCTGCGAATTGGTGCCATTAGCCTACCCCAGCAATTAAAGGCTGCTTTTATAAAACATAAGGGTTTAATTGACTATGATACGAATCTCATCATGCAGAAGGCACTGTCACTCTATATAGATAGTGGAATGTTTGCTAGAAATACCCATCATCTCCACCAGATTCATCACGAACAATGGTCAACCATGAAGGGGCTGCTAGTGGACTTAGCTCCAAACATACCCTATCAAATTTCAAAGGGACATGTGACCTTTCAATTATCTAAACCACTTGCAGCTCCAAACTTGGCGAAACAATTTCCTGGTTGTTTGTACTTTGAAGGAAAAATCTATGACTTCATCCAAATGCCCAACAATACTGAATTTGAAAATAACTTATCTATTTTCAAAACTATAGTTGCAAAAAAAGTCTGTGACAAATAATCTCACAGACCTTTTTTTGGTATATTAACGGCTAACTTCATATCCCATCAAGAGTCCACCTTCTTCAGCGTAGAAGCTACAGAGTCCAGATGTTGCAACTTGATCAACAACAGCATTCGGGAAGCTTGCTTTTACAAGTTCTGAAAACTGTTGGAAAAACTTGGCGTTATTACGATGAGCCATGACGATACGGCCTCCATTGTAGCCTGCTTTCTTCATTTCCTCAAAAGCAGCTATGACAGATTTCTTATGACCACGCGCCTTTTGAAGCAATTCCAACTTGCCTTCGCTACTTGCTTCACCAACCATTCGGATATTCAGTAATCCAACGACTGTTCCAACAAGTTTGCTGAGGCGACCATTTTTCACCAAATTATCAACCTTGGCAAGGACAAAGAGCAATTTACTATTTTCTTGGTAGGCGGTGATGGCTTGTACAAGCTCATCAAACTCCAATCCAGTAGCAATCAGACGGTTGATTTCGTCAACAATGAGATCCATTTCTCCGCCAGCTGATAGGCTATCAATGAGATGGATATTGACTTCAGGATGTTCCTCGACAAACATATCACGCGCCACACGGGCAGCATTGAAACTACCTGACAAACCACCTGTCAAGGTTATAACAACAACATTTTCCGCTCCCTCAAATGCTGTCTGATAGGCCTGTGGACTTGGACAGGCAGAACTAGCTGCTTCAGAAGAGGCGTACATCACCTCCATCATCTTGTCAATATCCAAGTCAGCCTGGTCAACAAAGGTGTCTGCACCAATCTGAATGGTCAAGGGCACACTGACAAATTCTGTATCAGGGGCAAGGTTATTTAACTGACGATAATCACAGCCTGAATCTGCAACGATTTTCCATTTTTTCATGTTCTACTCATTTCTAGTATTACTTTTTTATTTGACAATAGCAGACTATTTCCTTACAATTATATCATTAAACTAGTCCTTCTGAAAGCATTTTCTTTCAGATGTAACAGTCAGGAAAGGAAAGCTATGGCAGAACGTAAGATTTCACCAACTTCTTTAAAAAATCTCTATCAATCCAATAAAGAAACCAATCAACTGACCAAAGAATCCATCGAAACAGCTCTGCTATTTCTCCTAGAAAAAAAGGACATCAAACAGATTTCGGTATCCGAGTTGGTCAGAAAGGCTGGTGTGTCACGCAATGCCTTCTACCGCAATTACAAGTCCAAAGAAGAGATTTTGGAAACCTACTACGAACGGACTTCTAGCAACCTTAAGAAGAAATGGCAAGACTTGCAGGACAAGGTTCAAAAAGATGGCGTCAAGCAGAGTTTTGCAGAGTTTGTCCAGGAGCAAAAACGCAAGGCAGAGCAAAGCAAAACCTTTTCCAATGTCAGTCAATGGATCAAAGACAAGACCAAACGAGATTAATGTCTCGTTTTTTTCTTACTCTCAAACGTAAAAAAACTTGACTAAAATAGCCAAGTTTTTAAGGAGATGTTGAAAAATATTTAGGATTGACTATAGTATATCTCAACTGCCAACCGTTTCCATCGGTCTTAGGACTGAAAAATACCTTGCAACCAATAATTTTCTTAAACAAATCTATTTTTTACCCAATTTTCTCGTCTTCTTAAGGGCGGCGGTGACTGCCTTGATAATGGCATAACGGAAGCCTTCTTTTTCAAGAGCAACAACACCTGCAATAGTCGAGCCACCAGGTGATGTTACTTCCTGTCGGAGCTGGGCTGGGTGCTTGTCACTTGTCAAGACCATCTGGGCAGTTCCGGCCAGGGTCTGAGCCGCCAAAACCTTGGCATCTTGAGCTGTCAGCCCGTTCTGCACACCGGCATCGGTCAGAGCCTCTATCATCTGATAGACAAAGGCTGGTCCGCAGCCTGCGATAGCCGTCGCTGCGTCGATTAGGCTCTCTGGCACCTGCTGGACCTTGCCTGATTTTTCTAGGATTTGTTCCAATAGCGGAGCGAGCTCTTGATTGACCAAGCTATAGGTTGTCATGCCTTGGCCGATAGCGACTGGTGTGTTGGGCATGATACGAATGAGTTTATCAGCCGACACATATTCTGCCAGGTTTTCAATGGTCACTCCCGCTGCCATGGAAATCCAAATGGCAGACGGATTTTGGCTAATCTGGTCCTGTAAACCTGACAAGACTGACTGAATCAGGTGAGGCTTGACCCCAAGGAAAATAATCTCGGCCTGCTCTGCTATTTCCCCATTAGACAAGAGCTGACCGCCCAACTGGACTTGTAGGGCCTGGGCTTTTGCTGGATTGTGGTTGCTGAGGAGGAGCTGGGTATCTGGCAGCTGGCTGACTGCATGAGCCAATGCTGATCCCATATTGCCCAGTCCGATAAATCCAATCTTCATCTTATCCTCCTAACGAATGTGGCCGTCGCCTGTGATGATGTACTTGTAGGTGGTCATCTCACGCAGTCCCATTGGACCACGGGCATGCATCTTCTGGGTGGAAATACCCAGCTCACAGCCCAGACCGAACTCACCACCGTCTGTGAAGCGAGTCGAGGCATTGACATAGACTGCTGCTGAATCGACATAAAGCGTGAAACGATCTGCCGTTTGGCTGTTTTCCGTCACGATAGCCTCGCTGTGTCCTGTCGAGTGTTGAGCGATGTGGCTGATAGCCTCTTCTACACTTGAAACGACCTTGACCGCCAAGATAAAGTCCAGAAATTCAGTATCAAAATCTTGTTCGCCTGCCGGTGTAGATTGGTTGAGAAGAGCCTGTGCCTGACTGTCAGCACGTAATTCCACCTGACCAGCCAGCGCTTCCGCCAAGCGAGGTAGGAATTGGCTGGCAATTTCTTCATGGACCAACAAGACTTCCGCTGCATTGCAGACTGAGGGACGACTGGTTTTGGCGTTGACCACAATCTGCAGAGCCTTGTCCAAATCCGCATCCTTGTCTACATAGACATGGCAGATACCAGTACCTGTTTCGATAACAGGAACTGTTGCATTTTCAACAATAGCTTGAATCAAACCTGCTCCACCACGAGGCACCAAGAGGTCAATCTTGCCTTTGGCGGTCATCAATTCCGTCGCAGAGACACGGCTGGTATCTTGGACTAGTTCGATGACCTTAGGTGATAGGCCAACTCCTTCTAAACCAGCTTTGAGGGCTGTGACAATAGCTTGAGCTGAATGAAAGGCTTCCTTTCCTCCACGCAAGATGACCGCATTGCCACTCTTGATGGCCAAGGCAGCAGCATCTGAGGTCACATTTGGACGACTTTCATAAATCATTCCCACCAAGCCAAAGGGGATTGATTTCTTGCAAATGTTCAAGCCGTCTGCCCGAGTAGATTCTTCCAAGACTAATCCGACAGGATCTGGCAAGTCAATCAAGGCACGAATGCCATCTGCCATGGCTTCAATTCGCTCTGTTGTCAGTAGCAATCTGTCTTGCATGACTTGGCTAATCTTGCCTTGGGCATGTTCCATGTCAATGGCGTTGCCTGCTAGGATTGCCTCAGTCTGGGCAACCAACTGGTCTGCCATGGCTGATAGGGCTTGGTTTTTCTGTTCTGTTATCGCTAGGTTGATTGAAGCCTTGTGGGCCAATAAACTGTCTAATAATGCTTGTGTTGTTGTCATAACTTTCTCCTATAGGCTAACCCAATCGTTGCGGTGAATAAACACGCCTTCCGCTCTGCTATTTGCCAACTGGTCCTGCAAGTCCCGGGATGAGAGTTTGACCCGCCCTTTACCAATCAAACGATGGTCTGCTTGACTGTAAACTTCCACGACCTGTCCTACTTCAAAGTCGCCTTCAAGGGCTTTGACGCCAGCAGCTAACAAACTGCGGCCCCGGTGTAACATGGCATCAACTGCACCAGCATCCACCTCAACTGCTGCATCTGTCCGAGCATAGAAGGCCATCCACTGCTTGCGTTGGTTCATGGCATGGTCATCAGCTAAAAAGAGGGTGCCACGGTTGGCTTGAGTGACCGCTTGTAAAAGTGCCGTATCCTCTTTTGAAGAGCAGATAAAGACTGGTACACCTGACTTGGTCGCAATCTGCGCCGCCTGCAGTTTGGTCGTCATGCCTCCTGTTCCGTTGGACGAGCCAGCTCCTGCTGCCATGGCAAATAAGTCTTCCGTAATTTCCTTAATCTCTGGCAAATGTTTGGCGTTGGGATCGCTGTTAGGATTGGCCGTGTAAAGGCCATCCACATCTGTCAAAAGCACCAAGAGATCCGCTTTCAGGAGGGAAGCCACCTGGGCAGACAAGGTATCGTTATCCCCCACCTTAATCTCCTCAATGGCAATGGTATCATTTTCATTGATAATGGGAATAGCCCGTTGCTTGAGCAAGACCTGCAAGGCCTGAGAGGCATTCTGATAGCGTCTGGCATCCGCAAAATCATCCTGGGTCAGCAAAATCTGAGCCGATACGATGCCGTCTTTCATCAGGTTCTGCGTGTATTCCTCAATCAGTAAGCCCTGACCAACGGCCGCAGAAGCCTGTTTCTCCGCAATCTTGGTCGGTCGCTTGTCAAATCCCAATCTCCGAAAACCAGCAGCAATGGACCCCGAAGTCACCAACACAATCTGGTAACCCTTCTGGTGCAACTGAGCTAGCTGATTGGTAATCCGAGCAATCTTGATGCGATCCAAACTGCCATTTTCTTGGGTCAGAGAGCTGGTTCCTACCTTAAATACAATCGTTTTTTCTGTCATAATCTCTTCTCACAAAAACTAATATTTGGAAAATTATACCATATTTTAGGTATAAAGAAAATCACTGTTATTCGGCAAGGAGAGAGGGAATAGATTCCTAATCATGAGTAGCATTAAAAAAACGCTGGAAACAAAAGGAAGCCTTGTGGCTCCCTTTCAACTTATTCAAAAAAATCTTCTACCGTTTTTAGTATTTCTACCTCTGTTGGTTTCAAAACAGTATATACTTCCTCAAAAAAGGATAGAATTTGCTGACCATAACGCTTGGTATGCACACGAGGATCCAATACTAAGACCACAGAATCTTGTTGGTCATGCCGATTGGTACGTCCGATGGCTTGTTTTAACTTAATCATCATCATAGGCAGGCTGTAATCGTAAAAAGGATTCTTGCCTTCTTCACGCAGATGGTGATTGATTTTCTGGACAAAACGGTCTTTAGGATTGTCGAATGGCAAGCGTGTAATAACCTGAATCAATTGGTCCTGGCTGGCAAAGTCAACTCCCTCCCAGAATACTCCTGTTCCTAGTAACATTTGGCTTTCCCCGCGTTCAAATTTGCGTTTGAGGGTCATTTCCTGGCCATGCTTGTGTTGGGCTAGGTGAGGAATGGTATTGTCTTCTAGTAAATCCGACACCTGCAAGAGCAGAGAAATCGAGGTAAACAAGACCAAAATCGGTCGGCCCAGCTCTGCTATTTTCCCTAAAGAATGCACCAAATAGGCAGCGTGCTCTTCCTTGGTCCAAGCGAGGATATCAGGGAGATTAGTCGGAAAAAGTAGTTGCTGGTTGGTCACTGCTTGTGTGGGAAGTAAGTCTATGGTGACCTGCTCAAAGCCCAGTAGGTCGGCCAGACTGACCTTCTTGCTGATGGTCAAGGTAGCACTAATGCAGAATATTTTGGTGTCTGGCAGGTAGTTGGCCCCATTCAAAAGGCTGTCCTTGGAGCCCCTCAAATAAGCAATCTGTTTGTCATCAAGATACTTTTCTTCCAGCCAAAAACTGTCATAATAGTCCAGGAGTTGATCCAGGTCCTGCAGGTCAATGTCCTGTAATTCAGCCAAATTCTGCTTGAGTTGACCTAAGTCTTCGTTTGCGATTTCTCTTTGACCATACTGGCGAAAACGATTCAAGAGGTGGTTGAGCTCAAATTGACAGGACTCATAGAGGCGTTGGTCTAAAACCTTATCAGCCCTATCTTTTTTACTCTGCAATATTTGTAATAGAGCTGTAAGTTCCTGAGAATCCGTCGCCAGATTTTCGGCAGCCAGGAGGAATTTCTGGGCCTCATCAATGACCACCAAGCGATTATCCATCAGGGGATCTTGGTCCTTGAGATGACTGAGGAAATAGGCGTGGTTGGTGATGAGCAACCTGCTGGATAAGGCTTGCTGGTTCAATCCTTGCCAAAAATCCCAACCCCAGAAAAGACTGGTAGGCTCCAAGTTTCCATCATGGGCAATCTCATCAAAGTAGGCTTGGTAGCGTTGTTTCTGCTTGAGCTCATCCAAATCACCTGTTCGAGTTTCTGTCAGCCAGACAAGGACCTGCATTTTAAATTGATTGACCAAGCGGTTGTCATCTTGTCGCTGCAAGGTCTTCCAAAAACTATCCAATTTGATAAAATGCTTGGGCGACTTGAGGGAAGCCATGGAAATATGGAAAATCTCTCTCAGCTTGTCCCCCTCATTTTCCATAATCTGCTCTTGAAGGAGCTTGGTTGGCACCGTCACCAAGAGAGGCTTTTCTGACCTGGCAAGCAAGGGCAGCAGATAACCGTAGGTCTTGCCCAAGCCTGCCTGAGCCTGAATAAAATGCACTTGTTCTACATCAGCCAGTCGTTTTTCAACCACTTGAGCAAAGGCCGTTTGTTTTTTGCGTTCGTGAAGACCTAGAAGGGCAATATTGGTCGCAAAATCTTCTGACAGATGATAGGCTGGCTGGGCTTTGACTGGCTTTCTCAAAACCAAGCCGTGAACACTTTCTAAACTGGTCGAAATCCTTTCGGACAGGTAAGGCTGCAGTTCATCAATGACCAGACGGGATTCAAAGAGCAGATTATCCGCCAAATCAAGAATTTTATCAACTACAGTTCGAGGCAAACTCTTGACTTTCTCTTGAATTTTGATAAGAAGTCGAGCCGTTGCCAGAGCATCTGAAATAGCCGTGTGGGCCTGGTCCAGACCCAAGTCCAAATGCTCTGCTAGATTGCCCAGACTGTATTTATCAAATGTCGGGAAAAATAATTGTGCCAATTCCACCGTATCCACGCGCGGCGTCAGCAGTTCATAACCTTCAAAGAAAAGAGCTTCTGCCAAGAGATTGGCATCAAATTTGACATTATGGGCTACAAAAATAGCATCTCCAATCATGTCATAAATTGTTCCAGCCACCTGACCAAAATCAGGAGCCTGTTCCAACTGCTGGTCTGTGATTCCCGTCAGATTTTTAATATGGTCATCCAGTAGCTCGTAGGGATTGATGTCCGTCGCATAGCTGTCAATAATTTCTCCATTTTCAACCAGAACAATCCCGATTTGAATGATTTTTGCATCGGCACCTGTACCTGTTGCTTCCAAATCGACAACGGCATACCGATTGCTTATTCTTCTGTCTTTCATACTGTTCATTATAGCACAATCGACCGTCAGGAAAAAGCCTCAAACAAAATCCATGAAGTCACTGGATTTTTTTGTTAGACTACTTATATAAAAACCGTTTCTGTGAGGAGAACTACCATGATTATCCACAAATCTGTCAATCCTGTTGCCTTTCAAAATACCTACTATATTGAAAATGATAGCCACCTACTTGTCGTCGACCCAGGAAGCGACTGGGCTAAAATCCAAGCTACTATTGAAAAAACAGGAAAACCGATTGCGGCTATTCTCCTGACTCACACTCACTATGACCATATTATGAGCTTGGACATCCTACGTGAAACCTACGATTTTCCACCTGTCTATGTGGCTGAAAGCGAGGCCGACTGGCTATTTACACCTGAGATGAACCTGTCTGGCCTACCTCGTCACGATGATATGGAAAATGTAGTTTGCCGACCAGCTGAAAACATCTTCCAATACCAAGAAGATTACCAGTTTGACGGTTTTCATTTCAAGGTTGTGCCAACACCAGGTCACTCCATCGGTGGCGTATCCTTTATCTTTCCAGAAGCGGAAGCTGTTGTCACAGGAGATGCTCTATTCCGTGAAACGATTGGACGTACAGACCTACCAACCAGCAACTTTGATGACTTGATTGCGGGTATTAGAGAACACATTTTCACCCTGCCAAACCACTACACTGTCCATCCTGGTCATGGTCAAAATACCAGCGTTGGACATGAAAAAAACTTCAATCCGTTTTTTAGACTGTAAAAATAAATACTGCCCAGTTCTGATTGAACCAGGCAGTTTTTTTATATTTCATCCAATGCGTATTCGGCTAGGACGATTGTTTTTCCAGCTATTTCTTTGACCTCGCCAGTTGGACAAAATCCAACTTTGGACCAAAAATAACTGGACTGGGGATTGCTTTCTACATAGCCTAGACGAACCTTTTTGAACCGAGTTGCTAATTGGGGCAGAAGCTCTGCCATTATTCTTGAACCAAGACCTTGACCAGAGAGATTGGCATCTATCATAAACAGTCCAATGTAGGCAATCTCCGCAGTTGGATAACCATCAATCAAGTCCAGTATAGCCACCAAGCGATTATGCTCCCAGAAACCCAGAAAATACTTGTCCGACAAGGACTTCCCAGGTGGACAATCGACCAGGTCATTGGCCAGGCTTTCCAGACTTGGTAAAGGTGGAAAATGCTCAAAATAGAGAGGATTTGTCTGATAGAGAGCCAAGACCTGCTCCAAATCAACTTCTGTCAGCTTTTGTACTTGATATTGGGTAGAAAATCGACTAATCTTCATCCTCTTCACTCCGACTTGGTTGCCCTATACTTTCAAAACTTGCCCGACCATCCGCAGCCAGTGCCTCCTGCTCGTAAGCGTTGATAATCTGGGCAACAACTGGGTGGCGGACCACATCCTTGGCTGAAAAATGGACGAAGTCAATCTGTGGAATTTTGCTTAGTTTCTCTGTCGCATCAATCAAGCCCGACTTAACCTTACGTGGTAGGTCAATCTGGCTAATATCCCCATTGACAATCATCTTGGAGTTGAATCCTAGACGGGTCAGGAACATCTTCATCTGCATAATGGTGGTATTTTGAGCCTCATCCAAGATGACAAAAGCATCCTCCAAGGTCCGCCCCCGCATATAGGCCAGCGGTGCAATCTCGATAATCTCCCGCTCCATTAAGCGCGTGGTCTGCTCCTTGCCCAAAATCTGATAAAGGGCATCATAAACCGGCCGCAGATATGGATCTACTTTTTCTTTTAAGTCCCCTGGCAAAAAACCTAAACTTTCGCCCGCCTCGACCGCAGGACGTGTCAGAACGATCCGCTTGACCTGTCCCCGCTTGAGGGCTGTTACAGCTAGAGTAACCGCTAAGAAGGTCTTACCTGTACCAGCTGGTCCAATTCCAAACACGATGTCATGACGCTTTACGCTATCCACATAGAGTTTTTGTCCAAGGGTCTTTACGCGAATGGGTTTGCCGTAGTTGTCCTTAATGATTTCTTCTTCGTAAAGGGCAACGAATTTCTCAATCTCATCATTTTTGACCATGGAAATAGCCGTGACCACATCTGGCGTATTGATGACCAAACCACGATTGACCAAGACAAGAAGGGACTGGATAACCAGGCGAGCCTGTTCGACATGGTCATCTTGTCCAATCACCTGCACTTTTTCCGTTCGTGCATGGATAACCACGCCCAATTCCTTTTCCATCAATCGCAGATGGCGTTCGTTTGATCCAAAAAGACTAAACAAATCATCTGGATGTTTTAATTGAATATCAATTGAATGTTCTAGCAAGAAACTTCTCCTTTGGTAGCTTTTCTATTATTATACCAAAATTTTCCACCAACTGAATTTTCGAGGTAAAAAGAAAAACAGTGAATATGGCGACATTCACTGTTTTAGAAAGACCAAACTTAAAATTTCTATCTGGGGGTGTAGAATAATAAAGAAAGGAAGGAAAGTTTGGTTTCCAGTTGTTTAACTGCCTCTTTTGTATATAAGTAACGACATTATACCCTACAAAATATCAGCAGCTATACCAGGACGAAGTTCATCCTGAATATTTATTTTACCCCCCCCCCCGAAAAATGCAAGTATATGGCTTGAAAAAATATTCTTGTTCATTTTTAAGCTATTTTTCAAAAAAGAGCAGTTGCACTTTTACAACTACTCTCACATATTCATATCATCAATGTCCCAAATAGTCTTCCCAAATGGCATCAAAGTCTGACATGGAAAAAGCAAAACTAGCAGATTCTTCCAAAAAACGACTGACCTCATCAAAATCATCTGATTGTTTGGGAAAATCAGACTCATCAAAAACATAATCTGCTAGGATTGCAACAGGCTCATTGCTCTTAGGATTGCGTTGGGTCATCAACCAAGAATAAAAACTTCTTCTCACAACTCTTACTTTCTAATATGATTTTCTTCGTAGAGAGCAATATAGCGCTCCATAGACATCTTACTCACCAATTGGCCAATCAACTCATAAGGAATATTCTTGGGATTTTTCATGCGAACGCAGGATTTACCCATATCCAATTTGGTCGGAACCTGTGCCTGATACTTTTCTACAAACCAGTCATTCAATTCCTTATCCATATAAATTCCCATATGATAGAGGGCAATATGAGCCTTTTGTGAGGCCAAGGCCAAGAAAGGTAAGGGTTCTCCAGGTGTACAATGGTAACCATTTGGATAGGAAGTCAGGGGGACGTAATAATTGATCATTCCACCCAGCACACCAACCTCAAAACCAGCAGGCAAATGCTCCACAATTACCTGATGAAGCCGTTCAACTGCCTCTCTGCGATTGTCTGGCAGGGCGGCCATGTACTCTTCTATTGTTTCCACTTCAATCAACATGACAAGCTCCTATCTCAACCCAAGCATGGCTTCTTTGGCATGAACCATCTCTGTAATCATTTGGCAATAGGGCGTTGGAATCCCTGCTCGCTTGCCTTTAAAAACAACAGCGCCATTCAGATAGTCAATTTCAGTCTTACGACCGTTTTGGACCAAATCCTGATGCATGGATGGGTAATGATTGGAAGCCTTTTTCGATGTGTCCATGATGTATTTCCAAATCGCAGCTTCATCAATTCCAGCCGTCTCCGACTTGGCTACGGCGATAAATTCCTTGAAAATACCTTGTACCAAATTGAGTCCACCCTCAGTCCCGAAGAGTTCTCCAATGGTACAATTCAAAACTGTACAAGTCGGATTCATAGTTCCATTGACACAGGCTTTTTGCCAAATGGCATTGATGACGTGGTCATCATAGGTCGCATTTAGACCAGCTTCATTGAACATGTCAACGATGCCTTCTACTGACTGACTATTGCCAACCATATTCTGTATTGAAATTGAACCTGGCCCTTGCAAATGCGCGTGCCCCGGTCCCTTAAGCCCAGCCAACCAAATCGTTACACCTACCATAATACTCTCATCAGGCACATAACGGCGCATGGTGGTCGCATGTCCAAGTCCATTCAAGAGGCTAAGAACCTTAGTCTTTTCACCAATGATACCCTTAATATCCTGCAACATTTTTGGCAACTGGTCCGCCTTGGTTAAGAGGATGATCAGGTCAGCAACTTCCGTCGCCTCAGTCGGCTTCATAATAGGGAGCTGGACGACATCATCAAAATCTCCCGTCACCTTCAGACCATTTTCACGAATCGCTTCAATATGGGCATCCCAATTATCCAACAAAATCACTTCATGCTTTGTCTTTGATAACTGATAGCCAAAACGACAACCCATGGCACCACTTCCAGCAATATAGACTCTCATCAGCTAGATCAACTCCGTTCCAAATTCATCTTGCTTGACCTTACCAGCCTTCATCAAGCCACCTAGGGCCTTTTTAAATTGTCCCTTGGAAATACCAAAGGTGGACTTGATGTCTTCCGGAGCAGACTTGTCGTTCAAGGTCATAAAGCCCCCACTGCTCTCCAGATAGGTCAAAATCATCTGGGCATCATTTTCCAACATCTCAAATGAACGCGGTTTGAGCGATAAATTCAATGTTCGGTCGACTGCCCGATAACCAATCACACGTACCTCCAAGACCTGACCCAAGCGTGGCTCGGCAAACCGTTCACTAGGATGGATAAATCCAAGCATATTGTTATCAGGTAGATAGACAAAAGTCCCTGTCATCTTCAGACGGTAAACGATGGCACGCAGGGTTTGGTTCTGCATATTATCATAAGCAGGACCCGCCATCTTTTGGAAATCTTCTTGAAAAGCTGGTAGGGCCCAGATACGGTCTTTCTTATCCACATCCAATTTCACATAAAGTTGGTCGCCTTTTTTAGGCCACAACTCCTTGATTTCAGGCAAAATATCCAAGGAAACAACCACCTGCTTGTCTGGTAAACCAGTGTCCACAAAGACACCCAAGTCTTTACGAACATCAGTCACTGTTCCCCAACCAAAGCTAGTCCGGCTTGCTCCCACTTCTTTAGTGGTTAAACGCAGCTTTTGTTTCATATCTGTATAAGCGAAACCCTCGACAGATTGCCCTAGTTGGAACTCTCCTTCATCTTTTGAAAGAGCAAAGGTCAGACCTTCTTTCTGGATAAAGTAATACTGGTCATTTTGGTCGGTCACAAGACCAACCACATAGTGTGCTAATAAATCATTCATGATTTTCTTCTTTCTGATTAAAAATGGAGGAGTTTTGTCTAACTCCCCCATTAGATGTTTATTGTATCATCACTTACGTTAGACATGTTAGTAATGACTTCTAGTTGCATTAAAGGAAATGGATTAGACTTCCAACAATTCTTTTTCCTTGTCGGCAGTCATCTTATCGATGGTCTTGATAGCTTCATCAGTGACTTTTTGAATATCTTTTTCAAGGGTTTTCAAGTCATCTTCCGTGATTTCTTTCGCTTTTTCAGCTTTCTTAGCTTCATCCATGGCATCACGACGGATGTTTCGGATAGCCACTTTAGAGTTTTCACCCACTTTTTTCACATCTTTTGCCAAGTTTTTACGAGTTTCCTCTGTCAATGCAGGAATAACCAAGCGAATAACTGTACCATCAGACTGTGGTGTCAAACCAAGATCAGATGCGTTCAGGGCACGCTCAATATCCTTCAAGATTGACTTGTCAAATGGTGTAATCAAGAGAACACGCGCTTCTGGAACGGTAATACCAGCCAATTGGTTCAAGGGAGTTGGTGCACCGTAGTATTCTACTGAGATACGGTCCAACAAGCTAGCATTGGCACGACCAGCACGGATATGGCTAAACTCACGAGCCAAACTCTGATGCGATTGGTTCATGCGTTCTTGGGCTTTTGCAATAATTTCTTTAGACATAAGACTTCCTTCTTTATATTTTATTTTTCTTCTGTAGAGTTAGAAACTGTAGTACCGATTTGTTCACCAAATACAACACGCTTGATATTGCCTGGTTCGTTCATGTTAAAGACTACCAAGTCAATATCGTTGTCCATTGAAAGAGTTGAGGCCGTTGCATCCATGATTTTCAAGCCACGGCTGATGACTTCACGGTGGGTTAATTCATTAAACTTAACCGCATTGGCATCTTTCTTAGGATCGGCATTGTAAACACCATCCACACCGTTTTTAGCCATCAAAATCGCATCTGCTTCAATTTCTGCAGCACGAAGAGCCGCTGTCGTATCCGTTGAGAAGTACGGAGAACCAATACCAGCTCCAAAAATAACAATGCGACCTTTTTCAAGATGACGAAGAGCACGACCACGAATATAAGGCTCTGCAACTGACTGCATGGCAATCGCTGTCTGCACGCGTGTATCCACACCAAGCTGTTTAAGGGAATCAGCCATTACAAGAGCATTCATCACCGTACCAAGCATACCAGTATAGTCTGCCTGCACACGATCCATACCAGCCTCAGCAGCAGGTTCACCACGCCAAAGGTTACCACCACCAATAACAAGGGCAATTTGAACACCTGATTCTGCTACTTCTTGAATTTCCTTAGCCATTGCTTGAACCGTTTGGATGTCAATACCGACACCACGTTCACCGGCCAAGGCCTCGCCAGATAGTTTGATTAGAATACGTTGGTATTTAGGTTTCATCATCTCTCTCCTCTTTTTTATCCCTACTATTCTACCACAAAATCAAAATTTTTTATAGAAAAATCTCCACGAAAAAAGGAAAATCCATTCCAGATTTTCCTAGAGTTTATTAAGCCAATTTTAGTTTGCGACGGAGCAAGTCTGCCCGACCGCCAATCAAACGATCCAGCTGTCGTGTCTTCAAGGTCAAAATGACAAAAACGAATACGCCCACCCCTCCCGAAAGGAGCAAATGAACAAAGCTCGACAGATAACCACCAGCTGGTAACAAGTGATTGAGAAGCAACTCAAGTAGCCAAACAATGCCACCCATAACCAGGGAAATCCAGCTAATTGTCACAATATCTTTCACAATCAATCCTTCGTCCACACCTAAGACTGCGTCAATACGCTTATAGAATAAATAGAGCATGACGGTAAGACTGACCAGGGTTGAAAGGAAGGGGCCGTATACTTGGAAGAGATAAATCATTGGCAACTGCAAGACCACTTTTATCAGCATCCCAATCGCAAAATAGATAACCGCTCGACGATTTTCAAAAATCGCTTGAATGACAACACTGATAACAGAGTACAAGCCAAGAGGTAAAATCATGACCAGGTTCCAAACAAAAAGCTGAATTTCAATATCCTGCGATTGACCGTAGAAGACTGAGTAGAGTGGTCTAGCCAACAAGACCGTTCCAACAATGGCTGGAATGGTAAAAATAAAGAGTAACTGCAAGTTATCCGCCACCAAATTGGAAGCTGCCTTCAAATCTTTTTTTACAAACTTCTCAGTAATGAGTGGAATAGCTACACTGCCCAGACTGATAGAAATCCCAATAATCATCATGGTAATCTTATTGGGATTGGCAGACATAAAGGAATAGAGTTCCAAGAGTTCCGAATTGGTAAGGCTTGTAATCTTCTCCATGACATTGATAAAGGTAACTTGGTCAATAAATTGCAGCAACTGGATGGTCAAACTCAAGATAATAATCGGAATGGCATCCTTGACTGTTTCTTTGATGAGTTGACCTGTATTGACCGATATGTTCTGCTTCTTGGCATGGAGTAATTTTCCCAGATAACCCTGTTTCCAGAGAGTATAAACCAGAATTCCTACACTTGCCAGCATACCTATAAAGGCAGCAAAGGTCGACTGTACCACTGCGTCTAGATAGTTCCCGTTGCCCAGCTTCATGATAATAAAGGTAGCTGCTAGAATCCAAATAACACGAACCAACTGCTCAGCCAGCTGACTGATAGCGTAAGGTTTCATATCGTGCCGCCCCTGGAAAAAACCACGTAGGATACTCATGGCAGGGAAAATAAATAAAGGCGGAACCAGACTGTACATGACTGGTATCAGCTTCTCTTTAGAGCCTGACGCTTCTGCTAACCAAGGGGAACTGATGAACATGGCTCCTGCAAAAACTGCACCGAAAACCAGCATGAGTTTAAAAAACTCTCTGACCAGGTAGAGCGAGACATCTTCTTTCCCTAAAACATTGTACTTGGCCACTTGTTTGGCAATAGCTGTCGGTAGACCAGCTGTAGAAATCAATAGGAAGTTGGCATAAATTTGATAGCCCATGCTAAATAAGGCATTGGCCTCCGCCCGATGTTCTCCCAACCAGATATACCAAGGTATCACATAGGCAACTCCCAGCAGACGACTGAGAAAATTCCCAGCGGTCAACCAGGCCATGCCTCGCACCATGGTTTCTTGTTCACGAGATTGGCCCATTTTTGTTTGTTCAGACATGATAAAACTTCTTTCTTTTAAGATAACTCCTCTATTATAAACTTTTATCAAACCATTGTAAAATATGAGCAAGCAAAAGGGAGTGGGACAGAACTCAACAATTAAAAGAAGAGTTCGTCAACAAGTCCTTATTTCCAGTTGTTGAGCTGAAACAGTCTATCCCCAGACTGTTTCACTCCCACCCCCGCATAGCTCCAACAGTCAGAGTAGTGACTGTTGGAGGTTGGAAATAGAGCGAACTTTGTTCGCAACAGTCGTAATGGTCAGATTTGGAGTGTGAAACACGAACAAATCTGCCAATCAACCACTGCGCTGAGATGTTGACGCTAACTTTGAGAAGTGGTGCTGGGCTTGAGCCCAGCCTCGTTACTTAGAACCTGAATTCACAAGCAAAGTCCTTTTAGATTAGAGCTAGTTTTTCACTAATCAAGGCAGCTTTTTAGGGAATATTAACAAAGGCTGAATAAGTGAAAAACTAGCCATAGATGGAAGTGCTGGAGGGTGAATACGGGTTCTTAATCTTCTATAGAAGCATATTTTACTACCAGACCTCTCTGAACGGCTGGACGGTCTGCAATTTTTTTCACCCAGGCTACTAGATTATGATAAGAATTCACATCTAAAAACTCTGCTGAACCTGGATAGAGTTGACCCTGAACCAATCGACCATACCAGGACCAGATGGCTATATCTGCGATGGTATAGTCTTTTCCAGCAATGTATTCTCTGGTCGCCAATAATTGATCCAACAAATCTAATTGGCGTTTGGTTTCCATGGCATAGCGGTTAATCGGATATTCCTGCGCTGTCGGAGCGTAATGGAAGAAATGTCCAAATCCTCCACCAACAAATGGAGCGGCGCCAGTTTGCCAGAAGAGCCAATTAAGAACCTCTGTCCGCTCTGCCCAAGCTTTTGGTAGGAAGGCGTCAAATTTTTCTGCCAGGTAAAGTAGAATGTTGGCTGATTCAAAAACTGTAACCGGCTCCTTCTCAGAGTAATCTACCATAGCTGGAATTTTTGAGTTTGGATTTATCCCAACAAAACCAGAGCCAAACTGATCCCCTTGACCGATATTGATCAGATATAGGTCGTAGGCTGCGTCTGAAATCCCTAACTCCTTCAACTCTTCCTGCATGATAGCAACCTTAATACCGTTAGGTGTTCCCAAGGAATAAACTTGGAAAGGCTTCTCTCCCTTTGGTAGGTCTTGCTCAAAGCGACTGCCTGCTGTTGGACGATTGCCTGAACGATTGTCATTTTCATCTTCCCACTTCCATACAAGTGGTTTTGTGTATTCTGTCATGTTTTCTCCTATTTTACCTTTCCTGGAAAAAGACTAGCATAGCGATAATGGTTTTGAACCTCTTGAAGGTAATGGGCTAGTTGCACCAATTCCTTAGGCGCTCGACAAGTCAGAGCTGTTAACTCTGCATTGATAAAGCGACTTAAGTGTCCAGCCAGTATATAGAGATTTTCCTCCTTTTCCAGCTGACCTGCTACCTCCAATATTTTTTCACGCAGGGCTTCTGAAAATGCTTCCTGCGGAAGGTTGTAGGCCGCAGAAAGGTATTTATAAAACTCTTCTTTCTCTGCTACTTTCATCGGATAACTCCTTTTATGTAAATTGAATATAGTATAAATCGAGATCAAGTGCTTGTCAAGAAAATCTCAAGAAAAAAAGATTGCCCTAAGACAATCTTTCTATTGATTAAAGTGAGTTTGGATCTACTTTAATACCAACACCTTGTGTTGTTGTGATTGATACTGAAGTCATGTAAGTACCTTTAGCTGTAGCTGGTTTAGCTTTAGCCATTACATCGTGGAAAGCTTTGAAGTTTTCAACGAGTTTGTCAGCGTCAAATGATACCTTACCGATAAGAGCTTGTACGATACCTGCTTTGTCAGCACGGTAAGTGATTTTACCACCTTTAGACTCTTCAACTGCTTTAGCAACATCCATTGTTACTGTACCAGTTTTAGGGTTTGGCATCAAGTTACGTGGACCAAGTACGCGACCAAGACGTCCAACAACTGCCATCATATCTGGAGTTGCGATAACAACGTCGAAGTCCAACCAACCACCGTTGATTTTAGCAACGAGGTCATCTTCACCAACAAAGTCTGCACCAGCAGCTTTTGCTTCTTCTGCTTTAGCACCACGTGCGAAAACAAGAACTCGAGCAGTTTTACCAGTACCGTTTGGCAATACCATTGCACCACGGATTTGTTGGTCTGCTTTACGAACGTCGATGTTCAAGTTGTAAGCAACTTCAACTGACGCATCAAATTTAGCGAAGTTAGTTTCTTTTGCAAGAGCAACAGCCTCTTCTACGCTGTACAATTTTGTGCTGTCGATTTTTTCAAGAGCAGCACGCAAGTTTTTGCTTTTTTTAGCCATGTTATATGTCTCCTTGTAATCAGATAATCTTGGGTGCTACTTATTAGTCAGCAACAGTGAATCCCATAGAACGAGCGGTACCTTCGATCATACGAATCGCAGCTTCAAGAGATGCAGCGTTCAAGTCAGGCATTTTAGTCTCAGCAATTTCTTGTACTTGTGCACGAGTAACTGTTGCAACCTTAGTTTTGTTTGGAGTACCTGAACCTTTTTCAACACCTGCAGCTTTTTTCAAAAGAACAGCAGCCGGTGGTGTTTTAGTCACGAAAGTGAATGATTTATCTTCATACACAGAGATAACGACTGGGATAATCAAACCAGCTTGGTCAGCCGTACGAGCGTTGAACTCTTTAGTGAATCCCATGATGTTGATACCTGCTTGACCAAGTGCTGGTCCGACTGGTGGAGCTGGAGTAGCTTTACCTGCAGGAATTTGAAGTTTTACGAGTTTTTCGACTTTTTTAGCCATGATATAAAATCCTCCTATTGTGGTTTTGGCGGTAATTACAGATTTTTACCTCCCACAAATATGTGTTTTACACATACCTTTTCATTATACATGATTTTTTAAGAATTGCAAGCTTTAAGTTTACTTTTTTTAGCATTTTTTATAGAATGAATATATGTTTGAATCAATATTATTTTTAAAAATCATAGCTATTCTTTTTGTATTTCTAACTTTGGCGATTTCTATCATAATAGTTAAAGTTTTCAATTTAAAAAAATATGGAAGAAATTTCGCTGATATTGCTTTTCCTTTATATGCTTTTGAATTTTATCTCATTTCAGATAAAATGTATTACAATAGCTTATTGCCTCACCTTACTTTATCTCTTTCTCTGCTATCACTGGGGCTTTGCGCATTCTTTCTCCTAAATAAGAGAAGCTTCTCTTATAAAAGATTTTTCAAGGTTTTTTGGCGTTCCGGTTTCATTTTGACATTTTTCATGTATTTAGCTTTAGTCATTGCTGTTTTAGTACTCAAATCATAAACAAAGTCCCTTGTAGCTAGTTGTTACAAGGGGCTTATTTTATTCATGGATTTCAAGTGGAAGGCCATCTGGATCAAAGAAGAAAGCCATCTTCTTCCGGTCAAAATCATCTGTCCGGATAGGTTCATGTCGAATACCTAAACGGTCAAATTCTTCCAGACAAGCTTCCACATTAGCCACTTTAAATGCTAGATGGCGTAATCCTGTATGTTCAGGATTGGGCATGGCTGGACGAAGAGGCGCATCCGGCTTGATAAAAATTTCCAAGACCATATTTCCTTTTTTGACATTGAAAAGAATGTCATTTTTTTCTGGACGGATGTGTTCATCTAGCTGCTCAAAGCCTAATTTTTCAACATAGAACTCTCGTGTTCGTTCATAATGGCTGCCGATGATGGCAATATGGTGGACTGCTTCAAATTTCATTACTGTGTTTCCAATACCTTTCTAGGTTTGGTTCCCTCTGCAGGACCAATCACCCCTGCTGCTTCCAACTCTTCCATTAGTCTGGTTGCTCGGTTAAAGCCGACAGACAAGCGTCGTTGGATCATAGAAGCACTGGCTTTCTGAGTTTCCACTACCAAAGCACGCGCTTCATTGAAGAGTGGATCTCCACCCTCATCACCAAAACCAGATTCTCCGTCACCGTCTGCAACTTCTCCAGGGTCGAAGGTTTCATCATAATCAGCATCTGCTTGTTCCTTGACAAAGTTGACAATGCGCTCAACATCGTCATCGGAAATAAAGGAACCTTGTAATCGAACGGGTGCAGACTCTCCAATAGGATGGAAGAGCATATCTCCACGACCCAAGAGTTTCTCTGCTCCATTTTCTCCTAAAATGGTCCGCGAATCTGTACCAGAAGCGACCGCAAAGGCGACACGAGATGGCACATTGGCCTTAATCAAACCAGAGATAACATCAACAGACGGACGCTGGGTGGCCAGAATCATGTGAATACCTGCTGCACGCGCCTTTTGCCCCAAACGAATAATGGCATCTTCCACTTCCTTGCTGGCCACCATCATCAAGTCTGCCAACTCATCGACAATGACGACAATGAGGGGAAGGGGAATTTGTTTTTCTTCTGAACGACTGTTAAACTCTTCTACCTTGGCATTGTAGCCTTCCAAATTGCGCACACCGATATGACTAAAGAGCTCGTAGCGTTTTTCCATTTCGTCCACGACTTTTTGAAGGGCCCGAGCTGCCTTGCGCGGATTGGTCACTACTGGAATAAGCAAATGGGGAATATCGTTATAGACGGACAATTCAACCATTTTAGGATCAATCATCATGAATTTGACCTGATCTGGTCCTGCCTTCATCAAAATAGAAGAGATAATACCATTAACAGCAACGGATTTCCCTGAACCAGTTGAACCAGCGACCAAGAGATGGGGCATTTTGGTCAAATCAAAAGAACGGACCGAGCCATTGACTGCCTTACCAAGTGGAATTTCTAATAGCTTGCTCGCATCTGTCTTGGATTGTTCCCAAAGTTCGCGGAAAGGAACCATGGCCACTTCTGAGTTTGGCACTTCGATACCAACCAAGGATTTACCAGGAATCGGTGCTTCAATACGGACATCCTTAGCAGCCAATGCCAAGGCTAAATCATCTGCCAGATTGGAAATCCGATTGACCCGCACACCGACAGCCGGTTTTAGCTCATACCGTGTCACAGATGGACCAATCTCTGCACGCTCGACCACTACCTTTATGCCAAAGCTGGCAAAGGTATCTTCTAATACCTTGATATTTTGACGAACAATCTTTTTCTCATTTCCTTGTCCTTTAGACTTGACCGGGGCAAAGAGGTCAATGGACGGCAGTTTGTAAACCAAATTCTTTTTAGGCTTGAAATCAATCTGAATATCTTGACCATCATCTTCAGCAATAGGCTGGCTCTGAGGGGAAATTTCTTCCTCATCTTCCACCAGCATAACCGGAAATTCATCTTCTACCTGATGGTCATAGCCAGAGATAATAGGAACTTGGAAAGTTTGTTCTTCCAGGATTTCACCCGTTTCTAAGTCAATCCGTCTATCATCTAACTCAATGGTCTGAGTATTTTCCTTATCCTCTAATTGAAGTCGTTCTTCCTCAAGACGAGCCAATTCTAGCTGACGTTTTTCTTCTCGTTCAGCCCGCTTGACCTCGCGAAGCTCTGCCCGTTTTGCCTGCCCCTCAGCCAACTTATCCTTAGCCAGTGACAAGCCATCCGCCACATCATAGACAGACCATGGACCTAACTTAAAAATCCCAAAGGCCAGGACCAAGAATCCGATGAAGAAGGCACCTGCATTAGCAAAGAGGACAGACACCGGCCAATAAAAGACACTGCCCAGCAAGCCACCTCCAGCAAAATTAGTCACCTGAAACTTTGATAAATCGCTCAAGATAAGTTTGAAGGTCTGGTTGAATAAGTCACTTCCTTTATAACCTAGATCCAAATAAGCCTGAAATTCGATTAGAAGCCCGATAAGAAGAAAACAAAATCCCGAGATAGTCCCCTTGCGACTGCGGATCTGTGTCGGTACAAAGAGGAAAATAAGGGCGCCTACCAAGACCAGGTAGGTTACACTACCAAACATCAAACGTAGTATGTTGTAGCTAGTTACCCCAAATGCTCCCAAACGAATAGCAGCGAAGAGGACAAAAAGTATACCAGCCACTCGTAATGTGACATTTTTTACCTTATCTTGCTGGGCCTGTTCTGCCTTGGTCGGCCTGCGGGTCGCCTTTCCTTTTTTACTTGTTTTTGCCATAAAATCCTCAACTTTCTCAATCTCTTTATTTTATCATAATTGAGAATATTTTTCATATCAGAAAAAGCCCTGCTTTTTACAGGACTTCTCTTGGAGTGAGAGTATAATTTAGGGGGGACAATGTTATTTAATTGCTCGCTCACCTTCTACATAGAAGGTTGAGGTCAAGCTTTCTTGACCGTCGTTGACAAGGATTTCCACACAGTTGGTGTCAACCAAGACTAGTAGGTCTGTCGCTTGCACAGTAACTGCTCGACGAACCGTTGGCCACTCTTCTTCACCAACTTGCTGGATTTTGAGTGAGCTACGGTCGATATAGACTTCTTGGCTTTCTTTATCATAACCAAATTGCAGGTAATCTTGGTCGCTTCCAAGTTTTAGTTCCAAACTGTCTTCCAGTTTAAGAGAGAGCTTGCTTGGACCTTGGATACTTTGTCCAATTTCAATATCGCTGAAGGCTTCCAAGACACTTGTTGGCAGAACTTGGTGCAATCCGTTTTCAGTCTTCTTGAGAATGCGTGGAAGGGTCATCTGACCGTACCACTTATGGCCTAGGTCATTGGTCACCAACTTGCGTCCCCAGGTGTGCATCCAGGCTACCATGATACGTTCGCCTTCTGGACCTTGGGTAGTCTGAGCTGCGTAGAAGTCATGTCCGTGGTCAATTTCCTTAAAGGAATCTGCCACAAAGACCTTCTTATCCCAGTCCACATGACCTGTCACAATGATGTTGGAATTGATATTGATAAAGTCATTCCCGTCTTTTTGGTAACGCATTGGAGAAATAATCAGGTACTCTTGACCACCTACTTCAAAGTAGTCAGGACATTCCCAGACAAAGCCTTGGTTGGCCTCACCTTTCAAGAAGATAGACTCAAATTTCCAATCTGTCAGGTTGGGGGAGCTGAGTAAGACGATACAGCCGACATTGTCCTTGTGCTTGGTTGCGACAACAGAGTAATAGTGACCATCTTTCTCAAAAATCTTCGGATCGCGGAAGTCATTGGCAATGACTTCTTCTGGCAGTCCTTCTGCTGTTGCGACTGGATTCTGCTCGATTTTTTCAAAGTGAATACCGTCAGTCGAGAAAGCCATGTTCTGAACTTGGCTAACTGTCCCGTCTTCATTGACGATGTGACCTGTGTACATGAGCCAGAGGACATCATCTTTGACAATGGCAGAGCCCGAGAAACAGCCGTCTTTATCGTATGCTTTATCAGGAGCTAGGGCAACTGGAAGCTGTTCCCAGTTGACCAAGTCCTTACTTTTCGCATGACCCCAGTGCATCGGTCCCCAAACACTCTCGTAAGGGTTGAATTGGTAGAACAAATGGTATTCTCCACGGAAGTAGATAAATCCATTGGGGTCGTTCATCCAGCCTGTTTCTGGTGTTAAATGGGCTTGCGGTTTGAAAATCGGACTGACCTTTCCTTTTTCTGTCTGAATAAATTGATTGGCTTCTACTACTGTTTTCACAGGCAGCCTCCTTTTAATTTACTAATTTGCTTTGTATTGATCGTAGTATTTTTGCTTGATAGCTAACCAGTCAGAAAGTCCATAGCTTTCCAACTCTTTCAAGTAGCTATCCCACTCTTCTTCAATACCACCGTTGACAATCCATTCTGCACGTTTGCGGTAGATGAAGTCGTTCATATCTGCTTCAACTTGGGCAATCTTGTCCAAATCTTCTTGTTCCATGAAAACACGAGGGTAGATATCATCGTTGGTCACATAGTCAAGATAGGTTGCGTGCATCAAGTCCAAACGCCATTTAGCATCGTCTGGCATAGTTGTCACAGTTCCGTAGTACTCATCAAGAATAGCAAGCGGTCCACCAACTTCTGTCTTCTGACGCAATTCGCCCGGTGCAGTACCGTTCAATGGCAAGTGTTTCAAGCTATCTGTCGCTGCGTCGTATTCGAAGATGTTTTGTTGGGTTTCATCACCATAGGTACCCCAGTTGTTTTGAACAGACTGGATTGGTTTGTATTGGGCATCAATCCATTTAGCAGTCAGTTCCAAGTTTTGGTTAGCTGAGGTAATGACCATGCGGTCGCGTTGGAAGCCCATACCGTTTGTACGTGTGATGTGCTTGGTTCCGTCAGGTCCTGCCAACACAGGCAAGATATCATAAGTATCGTTCATCCCTGTAATGTTCGCTTTATCCCAAGTGAAGTACACACCATAGAGGTTCTCACTTCCTTTTGCCAAGTAGGTATTCCAGTCTTGCTCAAAGGCTTCTGGGTCAATAAGGCCTTTTTCTTGAAGGGTACGCATGAACTCAACACCTTCTTTGTAGTCTTCATTGTCCGCTGTAAAGTCAACGGTACCGTCATTGTTTACGACGATGTGGTCGTCGTTATCTCCGACGCCAAAGGCACCAAAGAGAATCTTGAAGTCTTCGCCGCCGTTACCGTTGACAAAGGACATTGGGATTTCATCTGCCTTACCGTTGCCGTTTGGATCTTTTGTCTTGAAGGCTTCCAAGACCTTGATCAAGTCATCAGTTGTTTTTGGCATGTCAAGACCAAGCTTGTTCAACCATTCCTTGTTAATCCAAGCAATATCGCTGACAGTATGGATAGATTCCTTACCTTCACCCAACTCTTCAATCCATGGGAATGAGTAGATATGACCGTCTGGTGCTGTAATCATAGAGCGGTATTCGGGATTTTCATCCAAAATTTTCTTGAGGTTTGGCATATGCTCATCAATCAAGTCTTCAACTGGTACGATAACCCCTTGTTTTGCCCAGTTCATCAATTCCACATCAGAAGCCCCGTCATTATGGATGGCGTCTGGCAAATCACCTGAAGCAATGTCCAAGTTCCGCTTTTCACCAAAGTCAGACTGATAGTTGGTCCATTCGATATGAACGCCCGTTTCTTCCTCAAGACGTTGGAAAATCAACTTATCATTCGGATCAGCTGGAGCTAGGGGGGAGCTAGCTGTCATGAACTTAAGCGTGACTGATTTTTCAAGCGGAAATTGGACATCTTTCAATTCATAATCAGGGCTTGATGCGGTATTTTTTGAGCCACAAGCAGCCAATAAAACGGTACTTGCTAGAAGCGTAACAACTGTTTTTCCAAATTTGTGTTTCATCAGAAACAACCTCCTGTTTCGTTTTCTATAAAAATTTTGAACAATTTTAACCTTTTAGTGAGCCAGCCATAATCCCCTTGTCAAAGTATTTCTGGAAGAATGGATACATGACAATGAGTGGCAAGCTAGAGATGACAATGGTCGCATACTTAATCATTTCTGCGATGCGTTTCATTTCATTCATGGCAGCCTGGGCACCAATCATGTCCTTAGCAGGCTCGCTTTGAATGAGGATTTTACGAAGTACTAGTTGGAGTGGCTCCAAGTCTGGATCCTTAATGTAAATCATGGCATCAAAGTAAGAATTCCATTGACCTACAAAGGCATAGAGGAAGAGCACAAACATGATTGGCTTAGCTAGTGGAATCATGATTTTCCAGAAAATCTGAAATTCATTGGCACCGTCCATTACGGCTGCTTCTACCAACTCATCTGGTAAGCCTTGGAAATAGGTACGTGCCAAGATGATATTCCAAACATTGACTGCACCAGGAATAATAATGGCCCAGACAGTGTTCAGCATTCCCAAATCTTTGACCAAGAGATAGGTCGGAACAAGTCCACCACCGAAGAACATGGTGAAAACTAGAAAGGCGTTAATCCATTTTTTTCCAACTAAATCTTTTTTCGAGAGTGGGTAGGCAGTCATGACTGAGATCGCCACGGTCACGAAGGCAAAAGAGAAGGAATAAAAGAGGGAGTTGAAGAATCCGCGTAGGACAGACTTGTCTGAAAATACCCGTTGGTAACCTTCTATTGTCCAGTCCTTTGGATCAAAGCTAATTCCCTTGCTGACCAAAGCCTGCGGATCCATGAAGGAAGCGACTAAGATATAGACCATAGGCACAACTGTTATGAGAACAAGAAATGCCAGCAAGATTTTATTGACAACCAGCATTCGCTTGTCAAATTTTGTGTACATTTGTGTATTCATACGAACCTCCTATAAGCCTTGTCCGTCGTTAATGCGTTGGACAATCTTATTGACTGCAATCAGCAGGATAATATTGATAAAGGCATTGAACAAACCAACCGCTGTTGAGTAAGAGTAGTCCCCTGACACCAAACCGATTTTATAGACATAGGTTGAGATGATTTCAGAGCTGGTCAGGTTGAGGGAAGTCTGCATCAGAAAGGCTTTTTCATAACCAACGTTCATGATGCCCCCAGCTGCCAGGATAAACTGAATGACCATAACTGGTTTTAGTGCTGGTAAGTCAATATGCCAGATACGTTGGAAGATATTGGCACCGTCTAATTTTGCTGCTTCAATCAAGGCCGGATCGACATTGACCAAGGTCGCTGTGTAGAGTGTTGATGCCCAACCCATTCCCTGCCAGATACCACTGAGGATGTAGAGGGGTCTAAAGAAATCAGGATCTGTCAGGAAGTTTGCTTCAATGCCAAACATACCTAGGATGGAATTGACCGGTCCTCCTACTGAGAAGAAGAGGAAAATCATACCAACGATGACCACGACTGAGATAAAGTTTGGAGCGTAGAGCACCAACTGAATCCGTTTTTTAGCCTTATCGCTCAATAGTTGATTTAGCATGATGGCTAAAATTATCGGAGGAAGAAATCCTAGTAGCAAGCCATAGACACTCAATTTCAAGGTGTTGGCAAGCAAATTACCAAAGTTTGGAGACGAGAGAAACTTGGTAAATTCTGAAAATCCAATCCACTCACTTCCTAGTACACCTTTTAAAGGGTTGTAGTCTTTGAAGGCAATCAGCACCCCGTACATGGGAATGTAACGGAAGATGAAGGTCAAGATCAAGCCTGGTAGTAACATCAGTAGCAAGAGTTTCTGTTGCTTGATTCTATCGAATAGACTAGCTTGTTGCAGTTTTGATGTTTTCATAAGAACTCCTTTTTGAAACGTTTCAAATTTATTGATTTTAGAAAGAGGATGCGAACCTCTTTTTGAAACGTTTCATTTTTCTTGTAAAAATAAAACCAACTGTTTATTGATGATTTTATTTTATCATTGTAACCGCTTTCTGTCAACTGCTTTTTTAAAAATTTTTTGTAGTTTTTCCGTCCACATAAGAAATTGGTAACGTTACTTGGAGAGGACGCTCCCTTTTCTCGATGACATCGACTAGACAGGCAACTGCTTCTTGGGCCATAGCCTCCAATGGCTGACGAATGGTGGAAAGTTCTAGAGAGCGTTCACTTGCTAACTGAATACCGTCATAGCCGATTAACTGCACGTCTTCTGGAACCCGTCGTCCCAGTTTTTCCAAAACAGCAAGTGTGTCTAAGGCCGTAAAATCATTGATGGTGAAAATAGCATCAACCTGTGGATTGTTAATCAGAAACTCTTCGACTTGACCGACAAAGTCATCATATGGCTCTTCCAAGTCCAAGACATGACAAGGAAAACCTGCCTCTAAAATTCGCTTTTCAAAATACAATCTACGCTTCTTGGTTTCGTTGATTGTTTTATTATGCCCACCGATAAAGGCAAAATGGCTACCACCTTTTTCAATCAAGGTGTCCGCTGCTAGTTCTGCACCAGCTCGGTTGTCCGAACTGACACAGGCTATGGCCTTGTTTTCGTAGGTGCGATCGATACTGACAAAGGGGATATTGGACGATAGATAATCGTCAATAGGGCTATAGGTGATAGCAATAATGCCGTCCACCTTATTTTGTTGCAGCATGGTCAGATAATCCAGTTCCCTTTTTGGACCTGAAATATTGCAAAGGAGCAACTTGTAATTTTTCTTACTCAGCTCCACTTCAACATGATAGGCAAATTCTCCAAAAAAGGGATGCCAAACTGTCGGAATAATCAAGGCAATGGTTTCTGTCTTGTTCTTCTTCATGCCACGGGCATAAACATCTGGAATATAATTCAATTCCTTAATGGCAGCATTGACTTTTTCAAGAGTAGCTTCCTTAACGCCTGGCTCATTGTTGATAACTCTTGAAACAGTCCCAACGCTTACACCAGCAACCCGCGCTACATCTTTCATGGTGATTGATTTTTGCTCTTCCATGGTTTACCCCTTTCTTTTGAAACGTTTCAATAATTTATACTAGAATATCATTGATAGCGTTTTCTGTCAAGAAAACTTGATTTGTTAGCAAATTAAAACACCCAAAAAGCTAGAATGATTCTAACTTTTGGGTGCCCTTCAAAAATCTTTTCTATTTTATTTGTACATCTTCTTCATTGGGTGTTTTGCAAGCACTCCTGGGTGATTATCGAGAGCAGCTCTGCCTTTTTCCGTTAGGGCATAACCTCGGACGGTAAAGTATGGAGCCAGCTTTTCTTCTGTCAAGTGGTCCTTGAGGGCAGTGTCGAGGTCGGCCGCCTTCATCTTGGATAGGCCTGTCACACCCTCTGCTTTGAGGATATTTTTCTTAGCAGTCGAAGTAATGTGATCTAGGGAATCAAAGGCTGATTCCACATAGGCATAACCGTCTGCGATCAACTGATCCATGTGAGCAGGGCCGTTGATACCATAGATATACTCAAAGTACTTGGAGTAGGGCGTCGTCGTTTCAAAAGAACCCAGGCTAATCCGCCATAGCAAAATAATGTCTCCTGGCAAAATTCCTTCTTCCAGACGAACCATATTGCGTTTGGGCACTGGCTTGGCTTCTAAGAGCCAGGTCGCTAGGTCGCGTTCTGGGGAGATATAGGGCTTGACCTCATGGTCCTTGTACATTTCTTCAATACGTTTTTCTACTGACATGTTCAACTTTCTCCAAGTATATTCCTATCAGCCTGATTGGTTTGATTGACCAAGACATTTGACTGATAAACTCCTGCTATTATACACTATTTTGTGGATTTCAAACAGAAAAGAAACCCTAGCTCCGATTAAAGCCTAGGAATCGAGTCCCCTGAAAATGTAGGGTTCCCCTGTCGCCCTCAGCCAAGAGGGCAAATTCATCCGAGCGAACTCGAAACTCTTGCCGTTTACCTTCCCATTCAAAGGTCACATAATAATTGGTCCGTGCCATTTCATTGCCAAAGACATGGGTCCGTTTGGCAACCAGCTTGGCTGTACACGTTTCTCTTGGTGACTGATTATTACGAAGCCACTCCGTCGTATTTTTGAATATCTGAAAACAAACGGTTCCTAGTATGAGTGTAGCAAGAGCGTAGAAAAACAACATAAGCAAACCTGAACTATTGACCAAATCTTCCATACTTAACTACTCCTTTTTTACTAATAGTATATCAAATTATCCACAAAAATCTATAGAAATTTTGTCACTTCAGCAGAAAATTGAAAATTGTATGAAATCATGGTAAAATGAGCATAATTTTACGTTTCCCAGAAAGGATTTTCCATGAAAAAACGACTATTTTTTGCTCTAGCATCCACAATTTTATTAACAGCCTGTGCAAGCAATTCCACTACCAGCACTGAACAATCAAGCTCATCTAGCTCCAGTTCGACCCTGGCAACCACCACAGACACAACTGCGTCTAGTAAGTATGCCAAAGACCTAGCCTACGCCATCAACAATCCCGATGCTAGCTTCCCACAGCTATCTAGCGAGGTTGCTGAAAACGAGGCGGCTGTAAAAATCAAAACGACCCAAGGGGACATCACTATCAAACTCTTCCCAGAGCAAGCACCATTGACTGTGGAAAACTTCCTGACCCATGCCAAAAACGACTACTACAATGGCACTATTTTCCACAGGGTTATCAAGGACTTCATGATTCAAGGAGGAGACCCTCTAGGAAATGGTACAGGTGGTGAATCTATCTGGGCTGGAAAGGGAACAACTATCGACGCCGGCTATGGTTTCAAAGATGAGATTTCTGCCTTCCTCTACAATATCCGCGGTTCATTGTCTATGGCTAATGCTGGCGCAGGAACCAACGGCAGTCAGTTCTTTATCAACCAGAATACAACTGATATGTCAAGCCAACTATCATCTTCAAAATATCCAACAAAAATCGTTGACGCCTATAAAAACGGTGGAAATCCAAACCTAGATGGCAAGCATACCGTCTTTGGCCAAGTCATCGAAGGTATGGACATTGTGGATAAAATCGCTTCTGTCGAAACAGACAGCAGTGACAAACCAAAAACAGATGTCAAAATTGAAGCTATTGAGATTATGAAAGATTACACCTTTGAATAAAGGAAACCCAGCCCCCTGGCTGGGTTTTAAACTTGTTCTAAAAAGGCAATCAGGGTCTGGGCAGACCGTTCACCTGCCTGGATAATAAATTCATCAAAGGTGATATTGGCATCCCCTTGGGCTGTGTCACTCATGGCACGGATGACTAAGAAAGGTTTACCTGTATTAACGGCCGCTTGGGCAATAGCCGCTCCTTCCATCTCCACAGCCAGAACTTCTGGGAAATGTTCCTTTATGCTGGCGATCTTATCTTGACCAGCGATAAAACTGTCACCAGTTACAATCAGTCCATGATGGCTACTTATTTCCTGCTCTGCCAAAACGCCTGTTAACTGTTCTAACAAGACTTGGTCTGCTGGATAATACAATTCCTGCCCTGCCATTTGCCCATAGGCGTAGCCAAAAGCCGTCACATCGACATCGTGGTAGGCCAAGTGAGTAGCTACCACCACATCACCGATGGCGATCCCGTCAGCTACTGCCCCTGCTGAGCCTGTATTGACAATGGCGTCCACTGCAAAGCGGTCAGCCAAGATGGCTACAGACATTGCTGACATGACCTTGCCAATGCCTGATTGGACTAGAACCACTTCATGCTGGCCAATTCGACCTTGGTAATAGGTCCGTCCCAAGACAGCTACTTCTACTTTTTCCTGGAGATGCTCGACCAAAATCTTCAGCTCCTGGGGCATGGCAGCAATAATTCCAAATTTCATGATTTCTCCTAAATAAATAATACTGCAATAATAAAGACAATCAGTAAAAGGATGACCCAAAAGAGAATTTTGTTGACTTTTCCTCGAAATTCTTCCCGTTTGATGGTTTCAATTCTACGACTTTTGACCACCGATGGTTTGACAGGGATACGGATGGTCTGCCCTTCCTCATAGCCTTGGTAGTCTTCATCTAAAATGGGCTCAAAAATCTTTTCATCCATGGATACAGTTTGCTTGGGACTGAAATGCCCAAAGCGTTCATCTGTATCAGCCTCCTGCATTTTTTTCACTCGTTTTAGTATTTCATCCGTTAACAAGGGCTTGCCCACTGTCATCTCCTACTTTCTCATGAGTTGTAAATATTGAACCGCCAAAATGGTCTTGGCATCACAAATATCCCCACTTGCGACCAAGTCCAAGGCTTCTTCTAGGGTTACATAAGACAGTTCAATGACCTCGTCCTCATCCATGGGACGAGGGTTTTCCACTTTAACCAAGTTATCAGCTAAATAGAGGCGAATACGCTCATTACAAAAACCGATAGCAGAGTAAAAATCCGCCAACAAGGTCAATTTGTCACTGGTATAGCCTGTTTCCTCTTCCAATTCACGTAAGGCAGCATCTTCCAGCGTATCTTCTTCGCCTAGTTCCAACTTACCTGCTGGAATTTCATAGATAGCGCGCTCGATAGCCTTTCGGTATTGTTTGACCAAAATCATCTTATCTTCTGGAGTAACTGCTAAGACACAGACCGCTCCCTTGTGGAAAATCAGTTCACGCTTGCCAGTCCCACCATTTGGCAAAGCCACATCATCGACGACGACATCAAAGATATGACCCTTGAAAATCTCAGTACGGTTGATGGTTTTTTCTTCAAAATTCATAATAGTACCTATTTTTGACTAGGATGGAAGGGAAAGCGGGTCGCATAGCCTTCCTTGTTTTCCTGACGACTACGACCAATACCGATAGCATCTTTTGGAATGTCCTTGGTAATGGCAGAGCCAGCAGCAAGCAAGGCATTATCACCGATAGTTACTGGGGCGATGATGGTTGAGTTTGAACCGATAAAGGCATTGTCGCCAATCGTGGTCTTGAATTTATTTTTACCATCATAGTTGACCGTAATGGTACCTGCACCAACGTTGACATTGCTGCCAATAGTTGCATTGCCCAAATAAGTCAAGTGACCTGACTTGGTTCCTTCACCCAGTGTTGATGCCTTAACCTCGACAAAGTTTCCAACGTGAACATCTTTTTTCAGAAGGCTATCTGGACGGATATGGGCGAATGGTCCTACTGTCACACCCTCTTCAATAACAGACTCTTCAATGTCTGAATTGCTAATAACGACATCTGCTGCGATTTTAGAATCACGGACACGAGTGCCGTTTGTCAAGATAGTTCGCTCACCGATGACCGTTTGACCTTTCAAGACTACATTGGCTTCAATGACCGCTTCTGCTCCAATTTCTACATCAATGTCGATATAGGTTGCTTCTGGATTGACAAAGGTTACACCGTTAATCATGTGTTTCTCATTGATCCGCTTGCGCATGACTGCCTCTGCAGTCGCAAGGGCGATACGGTCGTTGACACCCAGGCTTTCATCAAAATCTTTAAGGACATAGGCACCGACCTTCTCGCCAGCCTGACGGAAAATAGAGATGACATCCGTCAAATAGTACTCACCTTGGGCATTGTCCGTATTGATCTCCTTAAGAGCTTCAAACAAGCGCTTGTTGTCGAAGAGATAGGTACCAGTATTGATTTCCTTGACCTGTTTTTCGAAATCATTGGCATCTTTTTGCTCAACAATTTTCAAGACTTCGCCATCAGCGTTGCGGATAATACGACCATAGCCGAAGGGATTATCAGCCTGAGCTGTCAAAATAGTCGCAACGTTTTTATGGCTGATATGGAAATTGATCAAGTTCTTCAAGCTTTCGCCTGTAATCAGTGGCGTATCACCTGCAATGACCAGTGTTTGTCCTTCCAATCCTGCCAAAGCTGGCTCAGCCATCATGACCGCATGACCTGTTCCCAACTGTTCTGATTGGAGGGCAAATGCTGACTGACCTTCTAAAACAGTCTGTACCAATTCTGCCTTGTGCCCAACAATAGTCACTGTTTTGGCAGGCTCCATGGCATCCACGGCACGCTTGACATGCTCCAACATGGTAATTCCGGCCACCTTATGTAAGACCTTTGGTAAGTCAGACTTCATGCGAGTTCCCTTACCCGCTGCTAGGATAATTGCATAGTTATTGCTCATAAGTATCTCTCTTTTCATTTGTATATGACCCTATTATAGCAAATTTTACCTTTTTTGGAAAATAGCAAAGTTCCAACTGTCTGGGAAACAGTTGGAAGTTGGAAATAGAGCGAACTAGTTCGCTTCAGTCGTAACAGACAATTTAGATACAAAAAAGGAGCCTAGGCTCCTTAGATCGTTAAGTGAAGACCTCGCAGGCCGTCCTCTCTAGTTTGCTCCGTCAGGACTTTAAACTCCTCCCAGACAGGGCGTTCTTGGTCTGTAAAACGGAGATTGGCGCCAGGCAAGCTAGCATTGGAAATGGCCTGAACAAAGCCTGACAAACTGGTTGCCAAAGCCACACCGTCCTTACTGGCCACATCTTCCTTGGTCACAAGCAAGGCTGACTGCAATTTCTCCGTCAGTTCTTTGCCGATTGTTTCCTCTTTCCCAGCCAGAATGGGAGAAAGCTGATCTAATAACTCAATAACACGTTGTTTATCCATAGGATCCTCCCAGTTTTTTGTTTTTATATTATTATATCAAAAATAAGAGGCAAACCAGAAAAAACTTACATTTTAGGATAAACCAATTCAAATTCTTCACAGACGACTAGCATATCTTCTGAGAAGGGCAGACCTGCTTCTGCCAGCCAAATAGTGAAGAGTTCCTCATGGACCTGCCGCCAGTGGATCAGACTTTTCGCTTTTATGACAGACAAATCACCTTCCTGACGGAACTCGCCCTCCTTATAGGCATGTTCTTCCGTCACTTGGGAAAAGGGCGTCATATAGACCTTGGTGGTCTGGATAATGCAAACAGCTTGACCTTGACCATCCAGAATGATGTCATAGCCACCAGCTTTTGGGATTTCTTCTCCCTCTACTGCGTAGAGGGCATGGGCAGAGCTGGTTGAGGTTTTTATACCTCTGGCTACTAAATCAGCCAGTCGATCAGCTTCCGCCCCAAAGGCCCAGGCCTCTGGCTCAGGACCTGCTTGGGGATTGATAGCAAGAAATTCTTGCCAAAGTTGTGTAGGGGTCATAGGGGGTCCTTTCTAGAGATTTGCCAATTCTTTGCTTGATCAAGTAAAGCCTCAAATCCATAAGGGATTTGATTTAGAAGTGTTTCGGTTATCCCAAACTGAAGTATCTCAACTAAAGCAATTAATTGAACATCTGCAATGTCATGAATATCTCCACAAAGAAATTGCCACATCCCATCTTCCAAGTCGTGACTGATATAGGTTATCGGTTTATTCTCTTCACTTATGTGTTTACAGATTACCACTGCAACATGAGGATTATCATCAAAGATCAACATCACTTTCCTCCCTACTTCAAACTCCAGCCACCGTCAATGGTGATAATCTGGCCCTGCATGGAGGCGAGTTTGCCACTAGCCAGCATGAAGGTCAGCTCTGCTATTTCGCTGGGCTGGGTCCAGCGTCCGATAGGGGTCTGGTCTGCCACCCAGTCCGCTAAGCCGCCAGACTCAAAGTCCTTCTGGGTCATACCTGTCTGGACGGCACCTGGAGCGATGCCGAAGACCTGGACCTTGTCCTTGGCATAGTCCAGGGCCAACTGCTTGGTGAAACCTGCCAAAGCGTGCTTGGAGGCGGTGTAGGCCGATCCTCCTCCACCTGCTAGACTGGAGGCTATAGAGCACATATTGATAATGATGCCCGACTGTCTGTCCACCATTTGCTGCAGATAGGGACGGGTCAGTCTAGTCACCGCAAAAAAATTAACCGCGAAGATACGAGCTAATTCATCCTCCGCAATATCCAGATGGGGACGGTAATCGTCTAGTATGCCTGCGGTGTTACAGAGGACATCAACTGTCTGGCACCATGAAAAGACGGGTGATAAATCGCCTGTCAGGTCCAGATGTAGAAAGTGGAAATCGCCTGCCAAATCAGGCTTGCTAGCCAGATCAACCCCGAAGACACGCCAGCCATTTTCCAAAAAAATCTTCGCCTGTGCTAGACCAATGCCGCTGGAAACGCCGGTGATGAGGGCTGTCTTAGTCATGGACTTCTACCCAGTCGGTCGCAAGGACATCGCAGGGGGTCGGGCTCCACATGGAGAAGCCCTCGCCCTCGCCGGTCACGTTGATGAGGAAATAGGGCGTCGCCTCCAGCTTTTGCCCGTGGACCTCAATGGTGTCAAAGAGCTGGACGTAGTTCTCCGCCCCACCCCAGCCTTTGCGAACGTACTTTTTCTTGGCCTTCAAGCCTGGTAAAATCTCTTCAAATGTCATTTGAAACTCCTTGTTCTTCTATCTTTCAATCATTATACCAAAAAATCGCTTCTATTTTGGTTTCCTCACCAACAAAATCGCACTTCCAATCCAAAAGGCCATGGCTGGCAGAATGAGCAACACCAGATTGAGCCAAACTGGGACGGTCATGACCATATGCAATACACCGCCAACCATCATGAACAGATAACTAGGCATAAAGACATAGCGAACCAACTTTTCCTTTTGGAAAAATAGCAGAGCGAGACCGAGCAAGGTGAGTGGTACTAGTAGCCCCCAGCCAGTCAAGACTAGGTCAGGTTCCTTGGGGATTGCCCAGAGACGAAGTCCACAAATCACGAGAAAAAGAAGGGGAATGCAGAGAAAACTTGCCCAAACCTTGATTTTGCTGGTCTGGTAAATCAGACCGCGAATAATGAGGAAAATCCCTGCTGGCAGGAGGAAACTGAGAGCTGTGTCACACACCAAGCCCAGCCAGTTGAGCGAAATGGTGCCTGTCCCTGCAAAATCCATCAGCCATTGGCTGCCAAGATAGATGATAAGCATGAGGCCACTCAGGTTTGCGACTTCCATGAAACCAATCGGGGGGAGGTAGCTGAGTAGGTCGTCTGCCATTTGCTTGCTGTCTTTGCCCAGAAAATCCTCCGCCGAAAGCCCATCTTTTTGAGCTTCCAGAACATCTTGGTAAATGGATAAGAGCTGGGCAGTCACTGCTTCTTCCTGCCTGTGAAAGACTGAGGCAATCATCATGTAGCCATTGATACGGCCCATGTATTCCTTGTTTTCCTTGGTCAGCTGGCTTTCAATCACTTCAATCTGCTTGCGGTATTCCATTTGTTTGCTCATCTTATTCTCCTTTCACTTTCTCCACTTTTTCGACGAGTTCTCCCCACTGGACCCAGAAATCGTTTAAGTAGCTCAGCCCTTGGTCTGTCAAATAAAAATACTTCCTGTCTGGTCCGTCTGGTGAAGACTTGTTTTGGCTGACAATTAAGCCATTTTTTTCTAACTTCTGAAGGAGGGGGTAGACTGTCCCTCCGACCATGTTTTCAAAGCCCAGCTTCCTCAACTCTTGAACCAACTCATAACCATAGATTTCCTGTCGGGCAATGACCTGCAAGACACAGCCGTCTAGGACACCTTTGAGCATTTGGGTTTCTTTCATAAGCCCTCCTCGTCATCTGTAAAAAATCCAAACAATAGGCCTGATACTAACAGGATGCCTAAGATCAAAATAGAATCCAAGGCCCAGCCAGTTATAATGGCCGTCACAAGCGTGATGCCTGCTAGTTTCCAACTTTCCCAACTTTTCTTATCCAGTTTCATACTACCTCCTCATCTAGTTTGTAATACCAACTAGTCTAATAAAAATAAAAGTGATTTTCTTTGTCCTCTATCACTAGTTTGTTTTACCTATTAACTTTGTATCTATAGTATAACACAAGGTGGTTAGTATGTAAAACAAAATAATGAATATTGAAAGAAAATAGAAATTTAGTTAAGCTTCTAGCCAACCCAGATTTGTCTTTCCACACATATTTCGCTATACTAGAAAAAAGAAAGGATTGCTATGCCGAATTTACTGAACTACATCGAAGATACCCAATACGACAGCTTTTACGACCTGCCCCTCAACAAACTGGATATTTTGGCTCTGACCGAGCTTTCCTACCTACCTTTTGACAGACTGGTTCCCGCTTCCTTTACAGAAACTGGCATTCGCCTGGACCATCTGGCAGAGCAGTTTGAGGCCACCTATCAGAATGATTTCCCACCTTTTTCCATGGTGACCAAAAACCGCCTAGCCTTATTTGCCCTTCTAGCCAAATCCATACGCTTCAAGTCTATCAAGGCATTTGGCTTCGTTGACGACTATCAGTTAGACCAAGAACAACAATTCTCCGCTATCAGCTATCGCCTAGATAGACAGACCATCTTAACAGCTTTTCGTGGGACTGACGACACTATCATCGGTTGGAAGGAAGATTTCCAAATGACCTATATGGATGAAATTCCTGCCCAGCGTTCTGCAAGTGGCTATTTAGAAAAGCTGATGGCTAGTCAAGATGGAAATTTCTATATCGCTGGGCATTCAAAAGGTGGAAATTTAGCCCTTTATGCTGCCAGCCAGCAAGCTCCTGAGTTGCAAGAACGCATCCTTGCTATTTATCCTTTTGATTCTCCTGGACTTCATAAAAAACATTTAGATGACCCTGGCTACAAGAACATCCAAGACCGTATCCACCCTATCATTCCTCAAAATTCTATTGTAGGAATGATGTTGGAAACACCTAAAAACGCCCAAATTGTTCAGAGCAACACAGTCGGACTGCTCCAACACATCAGCTTTTCGTGGGAAATTGAAGGAAATGATTTCAAGTCAGCCCCCACCCTGACCAATGACAGCCTCCAAACCGACCAAACCCTAAAAGCCTGGACTGCTAGCCTGACGGATGAAGAATTGAAAGATTTCTTTGACCTCTTTTTCGGGATTTTCATCCAAGCAGGTATTGAGCGATTCAGCGACATAACTGTCAATCCCCTACAAAAATTACAGGAAATGGACCGAATAAGGAAAGAATTTTCTCCTCATGAAGCTGAAATGATGGACAAGCTCATTCGACTACTCTTCGATACCCGCTACCAAATTTGGAAGGACAACATCAGTTCTGCCATTCCAAGTCCTGAAATCTCCCTACCTGATTGGCGGAAATTGTTCCAATTAGACAATCCTGAAAAAACGAAAACTAGCTCAGGTGACTGAACTAGTTTTTGTTATCGAATCTTCTTAAAAATTGAGATAGCTTTTCCAAGCCCTTAATTAAGGTTTCTTTTTCACAGGCATAGCCCAAACGGACATAGCCATCACGATCAAACCGATTACCAGGCACTAAAAGAACACCATGTTCTTGCAAGAGTTGCAAGCAAAATTCTTCCATGGGCATCTCCACTGCAATCTTGACAAAGCTTGTGGATACGACCGCTGGTCGGATATAGGAAACCAAGGGTTCCTTCTCCATCCATTGGTCCAAAATAGCTAAATTTTCTTCTAAAATGCGCCGATTTCTTTTCAAAATCTCTTGGCGAGAAGCCAGAGCGATTTGGGCCACCAGATCGTCAAAGACACCTGCACAAATCATGGTGTAATCCCGATAATCTCTCAGAATATCGGTTACTTGATGATTGGCAGCCACCCAGCCGACACGAATACCTGGCAGAGAATAGGTCTTAGACAGACTATTAATTGCAATACCCTTGTCATAGACTTCTATAATAGATGGCACATCCAGCTCAGAAAAGGAAAGATAGACCTCATCAGATAAGATATAGGCTCCTACCTCCCCAGCAATGGCTGCTAACTCCTCCAAATAAGCCCTATCCATAACTGCACCAGTTGGATTATTGGCATTATTGATGCAGATCATCTTGGTATTGGGACGAATGAGCTGACGCAGTTTTTCCAAGTCTGGCAACCAGCCATGCTCTTCCTCAATCTGCCACAAATCCACTTCTGCTCCCAAAGACGTTGGAATATCGTAGAGTTGTTGGTAGGTCGGGTAGAGGGAAATGACATGGTCCCCTGGCTCAATCAAACCATAGAGAACCAGCAAGTTAGCACCGGTCGCTCCATTGGTTTGAAGGATTTGGTCTGGACTGATCTGTTCATAGAGCTGACTGACAGCTTCTTTAAATGCTGGCGAACCTTCTATCCAGCCATAGTTGAGCTTGGTGCCCTGTAATTTCTTATAAAAATCCTCAGGATTGGTACCTGACAAGTCAAACAACTCTTCCAAAGTTAGAGCAGAAATGGACACTCCTGCAATGTCATAGGTGGCACTGGTTTCGTGGACATTTAGCCACTCCTCAACGCCGAAACGTGGTAATTTCATTATTATTCCAACTTCATTTTTTTACTGTTTCTATTGTACCACATTCTTCAAGCTTAGTGATGAGGGATTGTTCCAGTGCCGACACTTGTAAAAAATTTATAGTATTTTAGTTTTCCTTTACTACGCTTACTAACTATCTAAAAGATAGGTGGCTGAAAATGACGTGCTTTGAATAATCAAAAAAGTTCAAGGGAGCCTGTTCTTTGCCTAGGCTCCCTTCACTATTGATACTAATTTTTTCTACGACGATGGACAGAGGCTGAAGCCAGTCCGACCAAGGCCAATAGACCGAGGGCAGATAACTCTTCTCCCCTGCTAGCTGACGTTTTTGGCAAGCTAGCCTGTGCTTGTTCTGGCTGACTAGAAGTGCCTAGTTTTAACACACTTGCTTGCCCTACACCATTGTCTACTGTCTGAGCTAGACCTGTAGGACTTGGGATAACGCTTGATTTCTGTTCTGCCAACCAAGCATCGATGTCAAAGCTAGGTAAGACTGCTGCCTTTGTACCTTCCCCTTTAGCAGTTACAAGTTCCTCACTGGATACAGCTGTAGCCAAAGTGCTTGTTTCTTTTATCCAAGATTCAATATCAACACTAGGTAAGGTAGTCGCTTGGACACTCGAACCCTTAGCGGTGTGAAGTTCCTCTACCTCCTTCAACCAGTCTTCCAGATAAATAGGTGGAAGAAGCTCCGCCTGGACACTACTTCCTTTGGCTACTTCAGGTTCTACTTGAGAAAGCTCTGGACTTGTAGAACCTGGGTTCACAGTAGCTGTAGACCCTGTAGGCACTTCAGTTGTAGGAGTAGTAAGGTCTTCAGTTCTTTCTTCCTGCGCTTTATAAACAAGAGCATAGTGACTGAAGCTGGAAGCTACAAACACGACCGCCTTAAAGTTCCGACCAGTTGAATCGCTAGCCTGCGTTTCCGTAAAGTCCAATTCTCTGACTGTTTGATCAGCTGCAAAATAGAGAACCTTGGCAACTTCCTTACCCTCATCAATTGGAACTATAACGAGGCTTGGACGGGTCGGTGCCACCGATTGCCCATTCTCATCCAGCAAGTTAATATCGTACAAATCATGATCCTGATCGCGCAATACTTCTGGAAGAAGGGAAGCCTCCAATTCCAGATGGATAACCTGCAAACCAACAATAGACTTGCTTTCACCTGCTTCTAACTGCACTCGGACATTGCTAGAAACATCCTTCAACTCGACACTTTCAGAATAAGTACCCACCGGAGCAGGAAGAAGTTCAAATAGCTGAATTTCCCGAATAGTTAGCATGGTGTTGTTCTTCAATTTCGAATTTGCATGTGCCTCTAGTGCTATAAATTCAATCCGATTAGCTTTGACACCATTGAAGAAAACAGGGACCTCTGCTGTTGTAAATGCGACCGATTGCTCGCCAGTATCAAATACCTGCTGGTCATCTAAATAGGCCTTAACTTGATATTTGGTTAAGGTTCCGTTACCAGGGGTCCTCTTACTAATCAAGAGAGAATGCAGCACTTTTTCGTTTTCTAAACCAAGGGTGATGGTTTGTGGCAGAGTAATAGCTGGATTATTGGTTCTATCCCAGCGCAAATCTGTTGCCCGTCCCTTATTGCCATCCATCAAGTTATCCAGGCCTAGACCACGACCATCTTCATAAACATCCTGACCAGTGATGTGTACCCGCTTGCCATCAATCTTAGACAGAACCTTGTCCTTATCCTTACTCAACAAGGCTACCACAGAAACCGGCAATTTATTGATATTTAACAAGCTTCCACTAGCCACTTCAAGAATAGCCGTCCCCATATCTTCTTCTCTAATACGATAAAGAAGTTTCTTATTATCCAATTGCGATACAAACTCAGCAAGATTGCCATTTGATAGGTGAAGATTTGGCTCATTAAGAGCTAAGATATCGTTCTCAAAATGCAAGACAATATAGTTATCTTTATAGAAGTCGATTGAGCTAACTTGACTTTGAGGACGACCGGAGCTTGCTTGGGTTAGGTAATTCCAGTTGAATTTCCGGTAGTATAGACTATACCAGTTTTGATTACCGGTCTTATGTTCGTAGAGCAGACCAAAATCATCACCGCCCAAATGTTGGATGGAATTATATGCAAATTCACCATCTTGAACCATTTGATGGTGCAACCACACCAAACTACCATCTTCCTTCACTTCTGCAATTCGAACATGACCATTGGTACGCTCCGGCCCACTAGCATTGGCCAAAATAACATACTCCTTGCCATCTCGCTCAATCCGAATAGCAGACAATTGAACATAGACATCCGGTACATCACGGAAAATTTCCAAATCATTCTGCCAGCTCGCTCCTCCATCTGTAGAGGTAGCCATACGGACCGCTCCTTTTTTGCCACGCATGAACATCTTAATGTGACCATTGTTCAGCTGGACAATTGTAGCTTCCGTCCCAATTTCACTCAAATTGTTCATGGTTGAGGATTCAAGCACTGTTCCGTCTGCTAGACGACGGCCATCATTGAAGGACTTGCCTGCATACCAAGTTTCACCATGGTCATCCGAATAAAAGACCAGAGCAGACTGAGAATTCATCCCTCCCTCGTAGCTAAGTGAATAAGCTGGTACGACCAAGCGACCTGCATATTCTCCTGTATGAAGGACAATACCCGTCCCAGGACCCAAGCCCAAGAACTTCATATGTGGTTTCTTAAGATTTGGAGTAATATCTTTTGGATGGGACCAAGTCAAACCATCATCATCACTATAAGACATCCAAATAAAATTAGCTAATGCAGTTCTAAATGGTGCTGTTTTTTGCGTTTGGAAATAGATATTGCCAATCGCCTCTGTTCCACTACCTTGATAAATATCACCAATATTAGCATAAGCTGGGCTACTGTCTTGAATATTGACACGGTAGTCTGTTACTTCTCCCGTCGGAGCATAAATTCGACCGTCCTCTTTCAAGAGATAAGGACTGGTTTCACCTGCCTTATAGAGATTGAGATAGTGTTTTCCATCCACGACCGTATACTCTGCTTCATACGTATCTGGTGCTCCAAAAAGGGCTTTTCCTTCTGGATACATATCATAAATCGCAAAAATACGTTTGGTACTTGGATCTTGAACTAGAGCTGTATCAATCGTCAAAGGACTACCATATTTATAATCAGCTGCATTTGGGTTGGCTCTCAAATCGATTAATTTAATTGTTGGCCCCCAGGTTACACCTTGGTCAGTACTTCTTTTGACAACTTGAGCAATATTCCCCCAATCATAATGGTGGTCGTGACGTTGGTCTGTCGCTGCAATCAAGGTTCCCTTGTCCGTTTTCAAAAGTGCTGGAATACGGAAACTTGCAACCTCATTATCTGGATTTTTTTGACCAGACCGTCCTCCCTCATAGACTGTCAATTTATCCGTAATCTGAGAACCTTCCTCCAGGATAAATGGGTATTCTCGACGGACAAACAAGGCTGAACGTTTGGCAATTTCTTCCGCTGCAAGAGCGCGATTATAAAGCGTAAAATTATTGATAGACAGGGAAGCTGCTGCCCAGGCATTTTGCGTTGCCCGCTGGGTTTCACCCAACTGCCCCTTATCTAAATCACTACCAAATAAATCTTGACTAGCAGTCGCTTCCCCTACTAACTCACCATTGATGTAAAGAGAAACTGCTAGACTATCATCCTCATTTTTATTGTAAGTGACTGCTACAGCATTCCATTCATTGTTATTGGCACGATAGGAACCTGAATTTAGTTTGACTACTCTTTTTGGTCCTTTATTACTTTGTAGGCGTGCTTCAATTCCTACTATACCATTGTTTACATAAACGCTTGTATATTCATTTATCTTATTTGAACTCGATAAGGAGAATAAATTATAATGATTTTGCCCCTTAGCCGCTTGACCACTGTACTCCAGATAGATGGTTCCTGAGGCTGTATCTCTTACAATCCCTTCCTCTTCTTCTGTTAATTCATGACGCTTAATTGAGTTATTCAGTTGAATATTCTCCAAACGAAGAACTTCATCTTTTACCAGTTCTTCTCCAACTAAGCTATTCGGCAGCTCACTTGGATCTACTTCTAAGGTCAATTCTTCTACTCCAGTATCCGAAGGATTTGCAAGGTTTTCACTACTAGTTTCTGGAGAAGCAACTTCTACACCACCTTCTTCTGCCAAACTCGGTGTCCTAGCAACCTCTGCAGCCAGGACTGGTTCAGTAACTGCTGGTAGGTCAGTAGCTCCATCTTGGTTGGATACAGGAGAAGAAACCTCTACAGGGTTTGCTACTCCTTCTGAGGTAGAAAGAGTGGTCAACTTATCCCCATTTTCAGATAGGGGAGAAACCTCAGCCAGACTGAACTGCTGCGATACTGTAAATGAAGCCAATACCATGCTTGAATAGAGAGCAACCTTGGCAACTGGCTTTATTCCTACATGTTTTTTAAGCATATAATCCTCCTATTTATATTTTGTATCTATATACTCTTCTTTAATATGTTAACATTATTTGTTGATAGTGACAAGTATTTTATGTAAACGCTTACTATATAGAAACTAATTTCAAAATATTCATAATCAGGCTATCTACTGAAAATAGAATGCAGGATGATATCTGAAAACATAGAAAAAAACCAGCCTAGAATCTTCTAAGCTAGTTTCTTCTAATTAACCTTCATTTCTTTCTTCTAAAACTGGTTCCGTCACAACATCATCAATGGAAATTTCAATATCCTCTGATATAATGACAGCGTCCTCGACTTCTTCTTCCGTCACATCTACCGTTGGAGCCTTGACTGTTTTAGCCTTGATAGCTTCCAATATATCCGCAGTAGATAGATTTTGTTCTGCAATTTTTTCCTTGATTTGTTCAAAGGTTTCGACAGATTTTTCCTTGCCTGACTTGACCAAATCTTCCACAGTCAATTCACCAGTTTCCAACTGGGTTTTGACTTCTGTGAAGCGGTCTGTTGCTTGTTTACCTAAATCCTGGGCCTTGTTGACCAAATCAGCATTGATTTCTTCATGGTTTTCCTTGTAGTCATTGGCAAAGTTGACTACTTTTTCTTTGACCGCTTGACCCGTTTTACTTGCTAGAAAGGCTGCCGCAGCTGCACCGCCAGCCACTCCCAATAAGATACTGGTCAAAACACTAGATTTTTTTACCATTTTTTTCTCCTTTCTTACCTAAGAGAGATGAGATAGTTGACAAGGCAGAGAGAGCTCCGCCAGCTTTAACCGTATTAGCACCCGCCGACTTAGCCTTGACCGTCAAATCACGCGCCGAAGCATTCAAGTCTGACACGGAGGTTGATAAGTCCGCCACTGCGACAAAGAGAGGATCTAAAGTGGAAACCTTACCATTGACATCTTCCACCAAAACATTGGTCTTGGCCAAGAGTTCATTGGTCTGATAGAGGGTCACATTCACATCGCTGGTCAAGACCTTGAGGGTCTGTTGAGCCTCATCCGTCACCGTCCCCAACTTCTTCAATAACAAGATAACATAGATTGCGACCGCCGCAATGGACAGGGCAATAATCAAAACAGAAATTTCAATAATCATACCTTCTCCTTTATGATTGATAAAATGGAATAGAAGTTTTTCTTCTCCGCACCACAACCATGCTAATTCCAATGAGGATAAGAAGTCCAGACAGCCATTGGGAAACACGAATTCCCAAGAACATGAGGCTATCTGTCCGCAGGCCTTCTATCAAGAGGCGACCAAAACCATACCAAATCAGGTAAAAGGCTGTAATCTCACCTTGCTTGAGTAAGTTTGGCCGTCTACGCAGGATACAAATCAAACCAAAACCAAGTAGGTTCCACAGACTTTCAAACAAGAAGGTCGGCTGACGATAGGCTCCATCAATGTACATCTGGTCACGGATAAAGGCTGGCAAATAGTCCAAACTTGCCACTGCCTTACCATAGGCCTCCTGGTTAAAGAAATTCCCCCAACGCCCAATGGCTTGAGCAATCATGACTGAAGGAGCCACCACATCCAGAAAATCTAGCGTATTGATAAAGCGGTGCTGAGTAAAGAAATAAAGAACAAGGGCACCTGTTATCAAACCACCATAGATAGCGATGCCACCATTCCAAATGGCAAAGACAGAAAGCAGATTATCCTTGTATTCGCTCCAAGAAAAAGCTACATAGTAAATCCTTGCTCCGATGATGGAAAGTGGAAAGGCCAGTAAGATAAAGTCTAAAATATCATCCTGCAAAATCTTCTTGCGTGGTGCCTCCTTGGTCGCCAGGTAAACACCCAAGACCAAACCCAGCAAGATACAGATAGCATACCAGCGAATTTCTAAAGGTCCTAATCGAATGGCAATCGGATCCATATTAGGCCTCTTCCTTGTTCTGCTGGATGAGTTTACCTAGACGCTCTTCAAAGATTTTTGTTGCATCATAACCCATCTGCTTGGCACGGTAGTTCATAGCAGCAGCTTCAATGACCACTGAGATATTTCGACCAGTTTTTACTGGAATACGAATCTGTGGAATGGAAATCCCTGCAATCTCAATAGTATCACCTGAATTCCCCAAACGGTCAAAGACCTTGCCTGTTTCATAATTTTCCAGATAGACAGCCAACTGAACCTCTGAAGAATCCTTAACAGCACTAGCACCATACAAACTCATGATATCGATAATTCCAGCTCCACGAATTTCTAGTAGGTGGCGCAAAATTTCCGCAGGCTCACCCCAGAGGGTCACATCATCCTTGGCATAGACATCCACACGGTCATCCGCAACCAAGCGGTGACCACGCTTGACCAACTCCAGACCCGTTTCACTTTTACCGATACCAGAATCCCCTTGGATGAGGACACCCATCCCGTAAATATCCATCAAGACACCATGAACGCTGGTCCGTTGTGCAAGTCGGCTGTCTAGATAAGAAGACAATTCCCCTGATAGACGGCTGGTCGCAGTCTTGCTCCGGCAAATAGCAATCTTCTTCTCCTTAGCTGCTCGATACATCTCTTCTGGGATTTCCAAACCACGCGCCACAATAATTACAGGCGTTTCTGGCTGGAACATCTGCGAGAGCACTTGATAGCGGTTATGGGCTGTCATGGCCATCAAATAAGACCACTCCTTCATGCCCATAAGCTGAATACGCTCGGGTGAATAATAATCAAAGTAGCCTGTCATTTCCAAACCAGGCCGGGTAATATCCGCGGTAATAATCTCTTTTTTGAGTAATTCCTCAGTGCTATAGGCACACTCAATCCGCAGATTTTCAAGCAAATCTTTCACAAATACGGTCATTTCTTCCCTCTCTTTCGGTTTTAGTATATTATACCACAAGCATGGGGTGGGAGGGCAAAACAAGTAAAACTTTTCCTCAGAATATAGGTGCTTCTGACATCATAGTAATTGTTAGTCAGATAAGGAATTACCACGCTACTACAAAATTCTTTGGTAATCTGTTATACTATTGATAATAAAACAACAACAAGGAGAAGAGATTATGGAGCCATTATTCCTGACACCTGTTATGCATGAAAAAATTTGGGGTGGCAATCGCCTGAAAACCAACTACCACTACGATATCCCAAGCGAAAAAACGGGCGAATGCTGGGCTATTTCTGCCCATCCAAATGGTGTCACTACCGTTTCAAACGGTCGCTATGAGGGTCGTGGACTAGATGACCTCTACACAAACGAAAAACAGCTATTTGGCAACCCAACAGATAAGGTTTTTCCACTCTTAACCAAAATCCTGGACGCAGAAGACTGGCTCAGCGTCCAAGTCCATCCTGATGATAGCTACGGCCTGGCTCATGAAGGCGAACTTGGTAAGACAGAATGTTGGTACATTTTGGAAGCCGAGGAAGGCGCTGAAATCATTTACGGTCACAATGCCCAATCCAAAGAAGAACTCCGCCAGCAAATCCAAGCTGGAGATTGGGACAAGCTCTTGACCCATGTACCCGTTAAAAAAGGCGACTTCTTCTTCGTTCCAAGCGGGACCATGCACGCCATCGGTAAGGGTATCATGATCTTAGAAACCCAGCAGTCTAGCGATACAACCTACCGGGTCTATGATTTTGACCGCCGCGATGACGCTGGAAATCTTCGTGAATTGCATATTGAAAAATCCATCGATGTCTTGTCAATCGGTCCCGTAGCTAATTCCACACCTGCCCAACTCAAAGTAGACAAGCTTGATACCACCCTCCTGGTTTCTAATCCCTTCTTCACTGTCTATAAATGGCAGACCAAAGGAGAAATCCAGATGGAGCAAACCGTTCCCTACCTACTTGTCAGTGTTATTGACGGTCAAGGAACCATCCAGGTCGGTGAAACCAGCTACCCACTTGAAAAAGGAACCCACTTCATCCTGCCGGCCGATGTGACTGAATGGACCTTTACAGGCCAGATGGAAATCATCGCTAGCCATGCCAATTAAGAACCTCTGTTCTCATTTTAACATCAAAAAACTTGAGCTTTCAAAACTCAAGTTTTTTTCTATTCAAACCAAGATTTATGTATCTTCTCCGCATCCTTTATCTTTCGAGGACCAGTTCCAAAGCGTTCCGCATCCCTATCTTCCTTATAGGGCAGAAAATAAGCCCCTGCAATATAAAGCGCTAGTGTGAGCAAAGAAGTTTTTCCTAAAAACAGGGCAGCTAGAAAAAGCACACGAGTGACCCAAGCTTCCCAGCCCAATTTGTGGGCTAGACCTGCAAGTACCCCCGATACAATCTTACCCTGTCTTACCTTATACAAATCAATTGACATCTTTTATTCCTTTCACATAGATAGCACCCTGTCCCATCTGCCCTTTCACAAAGAGTAAATCACTGCCAGATTTTTCAAACTGATAGGGGCTATCTTTCTTCTTACGATTAACTAGAATCTGACCAGATGAAGAAATCAGTTGTCCTTGTATCCCTTGAGATTTTCCTGGGTAGAGGTTGACTTGTGCCTGGTTTAATTGAACAGATAGATGCTGTGGGTAGCCACCGCAGGTTGTCAAGCGGATATCCTGTTGTTTTTTATCCCTTGTACTGCGGATAGAAATATCCTCAAACGGTAAATAATCCAAGCGAGCATCTGCCTGCCCCAGCTCCAAGTCAAGTACGGACATCCATTCCTGAGGTAAACTAATGGTCAGACGACAAGGCAAGCTACTACTAAAATACAGACCACGTTTCTCCACATAGATACGAGGCAACTGGTTTTCAGGAGCATCTTGATTGTAGATAATTTCAACTCCGACCTGATTGGACTTAGACTTGGTCATGGTTAGCCGTCCTTCTGATAGCTGTAAAAATAAGGATTCAATCCCTTCAAAGCTATAGGCCTGCTTCAATTTTGAAGAAGCAAAGACCTTGAAATTGGGCAAGGTAAAGCCAGTCTTGTGTTTTTCTTCCACAAAGAGCACATCCGGTCGTTCCTCAAATTTCAAAAAACAGGCCCGTGCCTCTTCCTTGGTCAAAATCCCCTTTTCATAAAGCTCAATCAATCGTTCTTGTTGTTTCTGTACCATGATTTCACCTCAATTCCCTTCTAGTATATCACAAACTTCCTGAAAAACATCAGCCCCAAGGCTGATATTGGCAAACCGAGGTCAGTCCATAAGACTAGAGCACCTTTTCTGAAAATAATTGAAAATGTACCAAAGGAGTAAGAAAATCCAATGTTGCTTCACAAATTTGGAAAATAAAAAATGAATACGCTTGGGAACTGCGGAAGTTGGGGGAATTCGTTGACAAGGCGGTAGACAATAGAGGAAAGACTCCTCCTTTGGACGAAGAGGGAACTCATCCGCTTATAGAAGTAGCAGCACTTGGAGGAGTACATCCTGATTATACAAAAATAGATAAGCATCTCAATGATGAATCTTTTGAGAACAACTTAAGATCTTATGTAAAAAAAGATGACATTTTATTTACGACAGTAGGTAGTATTGGTCTTGTAAGTCTTATGGATTCGAGAGAGGAAGCAGCTATCGCACAAAATATAGTAGCATTTAGGGCAAAGGATAATTTTGTTCCCTCTTACTTATATTCTCTTTTTACTAATAAGGAGAATCAGAAAAAAGCAATAAGAATAGTTATGGGAGCTGTTCAGCCGAGTATTAAAGTCTCACAACTTGTAGGTGTAGAGTATATGCTAACTCAAAATAGAGTTGAACAAGAAGCCATTGGCACCTTCTTCTCCACCCTAGACCGCCACATCACCCTTCATCAGCGTAAGCTTGACAAATTAAAGAGTATAAAACAAGCGTATTTGAGTGAAATGTTCCCTGCTGAAGGAGAGCGTGTGCCAAAACGCCGTTTTCCTGGATTTACTGACGATTGGGAACTGCGGAAGTTGGGGGAAGTGGCGGAGATAAACCCCAAATCAGTTTTACCAGATGAATTCGAATATGTAGATTTGGAAGCAGTTGTTGGAACAGAAATGATTTCACATAGAACAGAGTATAAAAATAGTGCTCCATCTCGAGCACAACGAGTTGCTAGTAAAGGTGATATTTTTTATCAAACTGTAAGACCATATCAGAAAAATAATTATCTTTTTGATATTGATAGTGATGACTTTGTTTTTTCGACAGGTTATGCACAATTGCGTCCTAGCTGTAATGGTTATTTTATGTTTACGGTGATGCAGACTGAAAAGTTTGTGAATAATGTTTTAGATAACTGTACAGGAACAAGCTACCCCGCTATCAATGCAAACGAACTAGCAGAGATTTCGATTTTCTTACCTCCAACAGTCACTCCGCTGACTGTTGGAGCCCTCCCCGAACAAGAAGCCATCGGCACTTTCTTCTCCACCCTTGATCGACACATCACCCTTCATCAGCGTAAGTCGTAGAAGGATTGGATATGATGAATAAAATTACACGAGAAACTTTACTTCATGAATATTTTAAACAATGGACCAGGCTATTTAAAGAGGGGGCGGTTCGACCCATTACTTTGGAAAAATATAGAAATAATTATGTTCATTTGAAAAATATTGTTCCTGATTTGGCTCTTTATCAGTTGGATAGGACGACCTATCAGCAAATTTTGAACGACTATGCTTTGACCCATGAACGTCAGACGGTTATTGACTTTCATCATCAGCTCAAGGGAGCGGTCTTGGATGCTGTTGACGAGGGCTACATCGATCGAGACCCTACCCGAAAGGTGATTTTTAAGGGCAAGGCTCCTAGAATAAAAAAGATGAAATACCTCAATCAGTTTGAACTGCACAATGTTCTGTCTGATTTGAACTTGGAATGCCGTATCAATTGGGACTGGTTGATTTTGCTTATTGCGAAAACAGGTTTACGATTTTCAGAGGCTCTAGGGCTTACCCCAGCTGATTTCAACTTTGTCCAGCAAAATGTATCTGTGACAAAAACGTGGAATTACAAGGGAAATGGTGGTTTTTTGCCGACCAAAAATAAATCTTCCGTGAGAAAAGTGCAGATTGACTGGCAGTTAAGTATGCAATTTCAACAATTGATTAAAGACCTACCTCAGGATAAACCTATTTTTGTCAATGGACCTGTCTGCAACTCTACGCCAAATAAGTGGTTGGAGCGACATTGTAAAAATGTGGGTGTTCCAGTCATTTCTATCCATGGTCTTAGACATACCCATGCATCTCTTTTGATGTATGCTGGCGTTTCAATAGCTAGCGTGTCAAGACGGTTGGGACATTCTTCCATGACAACAACTCAAAAAGTGTATATGCATGTCATCTCAGAACTTGAAAATCAAGATACAGATTTAGTCATGCGCTACTTATCTGGCCTAAGCTAGACATGAAATTGACTTACGCTGATGAAGGGTGATGTGGCGGTCCAGGGTGGAGAAGAAGTTGCCGATGGCTTCTTGTTCTTTCTTCAGTACTGGTAAATCTATTGGTGTATTTTTTCCTGTATTTATTGTAAATGTTCCAACTGTTCCTATCCCAGCCGATTCTTTTATAAATGATTGAATATTTTTGCCAATGAATGAATAGTAGAAAAATTGACCATCAATATGATTTTCATTCTTAAACCAAATAATATTTCCATCCTTAAAATAAATTGGTTCATTCTTTTCAATTAGCATAGGGATACCGATTGTACCAACTCCAGTAACAAGCAAATCACCTTTTGTAACCTTTCCTGAAATTGCTGTATATTCATCGTATTTTTTTTGTGATATGAATAAGGGCTCGGAGACTGACTCATTTTTTGATTCTGCAACTATATCTCTTGCCCGCAAAAATCTTACTCCAAAATCTGTCCAATCAGATTGATGAATACGTTTTACCGAGGTAATTTCCATTACTTCCCCCAACTTCCGCAGTTCCCAAGCATCTGCATTTTCAAACGATTTAAAGCGGCGTTTGGGAATATTTTTATCTTTGTTCGGCATTGCTATATTCCCCCAACTTCTTTCGATTTTTCTTCTATTTTCAGAAAATGACCGAAAAGGATTGCTGGTGTTTTTCTGTTACTGTTTCTGAACGGTCTTTGTAAGAAAATTTCTGTCGCATTTATCATGATAACACCACCAGTTCTTTCATCAGATTTTCAAGTTCTGTTTCAAGCAGAGCGATTTCCGCATCCATATCGTCCAAGGTTTCGGCATAGCGATTGTGAAGTTCTTCGATAATGGCAATTTCTGCCTTTAATGGCAATTCAACCAACTCAAGTGCCTTATCAGTCACATGACCAAACCATTTTTTATAGAGGAGTTGGTCGATTTCTTCATCTGTCAAGACTGGGATACGATTGGACACCAATTCCTTGAGTTCCTGCTCCTTGGTCTTGATTTCCTTAGCTACTGTAGACTTTTCCTTGGATAGGTCATCTACCTGCTTCAAGAAGCCAAATTCCGTAGAGCCTTTTACTGCTTCTTTCAGAGCAGCCTTGACCAATTTGCCTTCAAAACTATCCAGTGCTTCGCCATCTTCATTCTTTTTCATGACATCAAAGAGGGCATTATACTCCTCGCTATCTTCCACCTTGGCATTTTCAACCAATTCGCTGACTTCACTGTCAATTTCTGAAATCCTGTTTTTCAGGCTGTCAATATGGGCAAGTTCATCACCGTAGCACTCACTAGCAATCAGGCTATTTGGAATAATCACCCCATTCCAACCATCTTGAACCTTCTCCTTGTTCTTCCCTTTAGCCACCATATTGGGCTCACGGGTACGCCCAGCCTCATAAAAGCCTAATTGCTCAATCAACTCTGCATCATGGGTCAAGGTCTTGGTCCAAATTTCTGCGATGATTTGATAGCCTTCGTAGATATCAATTTGGTCAAATTGTGACAAGCGTTTCTTAATGTCTGCCAACATAGCTTCTTTCAATAATCTTGTATTGGTTTCCGTTTGTAAACGGTGCAATTTTGTCCAATATTCTTCGATAAAGGCCGCAATAGTTGACTGGACTTGTTCATATTCTGCCCGAACAACTGGGCTGGATAAGACTGCTCTTGAAAACTCTTCAAGGGTCTGATTCAAAGTTAAGTAGCCTGGACGGTTTTCACTAAAGGCATTGTCCAAAACCTCTTTGACTGTCTGATTGAGCACCCTCAAGGACTGAATATTTTTCTTTGGAATACCACCATATAGATGCGCATCCACATCATGAGGAATTTCTTCATCCAGGGCAGTCACATAGCGTGGAATATTCATGTTATAGTCATTTTGGATCAATTCCTGACGACTTGCCAAGTGACTGTAGCCATCTTCTTCCGTTCTGTTCGTATAGACATCTACAATCTTTGCGATGTCCTTTTCTTGCAAGGCATTTTGCTTACCAGCCTTGATAAAGTTGCGTGAGGCATCGATAAAGAGTACAGGCTCATTCAAATCCCGATTTTTCTTGAGAATGATGATACAAACTGGAATACCAGTGTTGGTAAAGAGGTTGCTTGGCAAACCGATAACGGCATCAATCTGATTTTTTTCCAAGAGGCGTTTGCGGATTTCACCCTCAGCTGCTCCGCGGAAGAGAACACCATGTGGTAAGACAATGGCCATGGTTCCTTGGGTTCCCAGGTGATAGAGGCCGTGTAAAAGGAAGGCAAAGTCGCCTTTTGAGTCAGGGGGAAGAACACCAGCGATTTCAAAACGTGGGTCGCTAGGTTTCAAGCCTGAACGATTCCAATTTTTTACAGAATAAGGAGGGTTCATGACCACTGCATCAAACTGGACACCTTCATTTGGACGTTCCGGATCTTCTGGCCAGTCTTGCGATAGGGTATCACCATTTTTAATGCTCATTTTTTCCGGACGGACACCGTGGAGCAAGAGGTTCATGCGGGTCAAGTTATAGGTAGCTGTATTTTTCTCCTGACCGTAGTAGTTTAAGCTTTTTTGTTTGTCTTCTGACAGGTGTTTTTTTACGGTCAAAAGGAGGGAACCTGACCCAACCGTTGGGTCATAAATAGAAGAAATAGATGAGTTGGTTGCGACAATCTGAGCCATGACTTCGCTGACTTGGTGAGGCGTGTAGAACTCACCCGCCTTTTTACCAGATTCCATGGCAAATTGACCAATCAGGTATTCATAAGCATCTCCCAAGACATCTCCATTTTGCAGGGCAACCATGTCCAAATCCTCGAACAAACGGATGAGGGCTTGAATATTTTTACTGCGTTCATTGAGATTGCTTCCCAATGCTGTATCTGTCAAGTCAAGGGTTGAGCTGGCAAATAGACCTTGAAAATCATCCGAACCATTAGCAACAGCGATACTCCGCTCAAACTGGCTCAAGCTGTCCGTTACTTTTTGGACTTCAAACCTACCCTCATTCATATCCTTGACCCAGGTTTGATAGAGGTGCTCAGGACGGACAAAATAACCCAAAACATCCTGGATCATCTTTTCCAATTCCGTACCGTATTCTTGGTGGGCAAGGATGTACTCTTGATACCAATTGCTCTCATTTCCCACACCTGCTGTTGAAGCAAATGTTTTCAGGGTTTGGTCACTTAAAAACTTATAGAACATGAGCCCAAGCATATAGTCCTTATAACGACTGGCATCCATAGAGCCACGGAGTTCATTGGCACCATTCCATAGACGTAATTTAATCTCTTCAGAAGTAATCATATTTTCTCCTTATTCTTTATAACTTACGCCCAGAAACAGCGTAAGGGCTTTCTATAAAATTATATCATGTTACAAAATAAAATTCTTTATTTATCTTGAACAATATAATGACTTTGCTTATCATTTTTTATGCTTCAAAAAAATCTCCCAATCAGCTAGCAAACAAAAAATCAGTCGACTAATCCATCGACTGAAAGCTCTCAAGCAAAAACTTCTATGTACTTATTTTATTTTGATTGCAATAACATACAAAAATACGACCTATTTTCTTCAAAACAAAAAGGAGACTAAGTGTCTCCAAAATTTTTTGATAAAAAACATCGGTAGGGTGGCATTCCTACATCTCTTTCAGACCCAATGGGTGTGGCGGCTGCCTGTTCCGCCCTCGGTGTTTTCTCTAGTTATATTATATCACATTTTTTTCGTTCTGCCAGCTTTAATGTAATTTTCTAACTTAGTATCTTTAATAACATACATTGTTCTAACCATCAATTTATCACTTAATCTTACAGCAACTAGAACATTTCCATCTAACTGCTTAATATACTCTAAGGATTGACCATTTGGATGCTGCCCAACATAATCTGGATGTTGAATAATTTCATTGATACGCTCAAATGTACTATCAAAATCAACAAATTCATCCCTATGTTTTTCCATGTGTTTTTTTCGTTTAGGAGATAACCAGATTTCAGTTCCCTCTGCTAGAGATAATCCAAATTCCTCAATGATTTTCTTTGATAATTGACCGACTATTTTCATAACTATATTTTATCATTTTTCAAAAAATTTTTATATGTATTTTTAAAGGTAATCAACTTATTAAGTGTTCTACAATTCACTAATCCATAGAACTAAGTCCAATTCAAGGTATTAGCTCTGCTTTTTTTCGGTTTAAATTATTTTCTCTAAAAGCCCCCGACATTTCCCACATCGGTATTTTTTTAGGTCAATGCGGCGCTTGCGCTGGTAGACTTGTCCACAGGACTGACAGCTGTAAATCAAACTCGGCTTGGCAGCTTGTTCCAGTTTGGGAGCATAGCGCAGGCCGTCCACCGCAGCCAGCAGTTCCTTGAAGTCCTTGTCCCCATGCCGATAGCCTTTCTTCTCATGGTAGAGATGGTAGTGGCAGATCTCATGACGGACAATCTTCCGAAAGACTTCTAAGCCTTGCTCCTCCAAGTGCTTGGGATTAAAGTCCAAGTGGCCATCATTAGGAAAAAAGCGACCACCCGTTGAGCGTAATCGTCTGTTCCAGATTGCTACATGCCGAAATTCCATTCCGAAGTCTTGCAAGGAGACTTCCTGCACATACTTATTCAGATCCATTTGGTTTCAAGAGGCTAAGACCGATACGATTGCGTTTGATATCCACTTCGACCACCCAGACGGTTACAATTTCCCCAACAGCGAGGACTTCGCTTGGATGTGGTAAGACTTGTTGGCGTCCATTCTTATCCCGTTTGCGCTTGACCATGCGTGAAATGTGGACTAGACCATCCTCGTGGACACCGATATCCACAAAGGCTCCAAAGTCCACAATATTGCGGACCGTGCCTTGCAATTCCTGTCCGACTACCAAGTCCTTGACATCCAAGACATCTTGGCGGAGGACTGGCGCTTCAAAGTCATCCCGTAAATCACGACCTGGCTTGAGCAAGTCTGCGACGATATCCTTCAAGGTTTCCTGACCGACACCTATTTTTTCTGCTGTATCTGCGATGGCAACCTGCTTTAATTTTTCCTGCGCAGCCTCATCTAAGTGGTCAATGTCTAGCAGTGCCAACAAGTTCTCTACAGCCTTGTAAGACTCAGGGTGCACGCCAGTATTGTCCAAGAAGTTAGTCGCATCTGGGATGCGCAAGAAACCAGCTGCCTGCTCAAAGGCCTTATCACCCAGACGAGGTACCTTTTTGAGCTGCTGACGAGAGGTCAGAGCACCATTTTCCTCGCGGTACTTGACGATGTTCTCTGAGATGGTCTTGTTAAGACCAGCCACGTGAGCCAGAAGGGCAGGACTGGCCGTATTGACATTGACACCGACCTGGTTGACCACCGTATCAACCACAAAGTCCAGGCTCTCAGACAGAGATTTCTGGTTGACATCGTGCTGGTACTGGCCGACACCGATGGACTTGGGATCAATTTTGACCAGTTCAGCCAGAGGGTCTTGCAGACGGCGGGCGATGGAAATGGCAGAGCGTTTTTCCACAGGTAGGTCTGGAAACTCATATCTGGCCAGTTCAGAAGCTGAGTAGACAGAGGCTCCGCTTTCATTGACGATGACGTAAGAAACTTCTGGGAAATCCTTGAGCAAATCAGCGACGAAAGCTTCAGACTCACGGCTGGCCGTTCCATTTCCGATAGCAATGATTTCCACTTGGTATTGTCCAATCAGGTCTGCCAAGTCTTTTTTTGCCTGAGCAATTTGGCGCTGACCAGCCGGCTCAACTGGATAGATGACCTGGGTTGTCAAGAGTTTTCCCGTCTGGTCTACAACCGCCAACTTAGCACCTGTCCGAAAGGCAGGGTCAAAACCAAGGACAACCTTGCCTTTGAGGGGAGATACAAGGAGCAGATTTCGTAGGTTTTTAGAGAAGAGCTGGATAGCTCCTTCTTCTGCTTCTTCCGTCAATTCTGTTCGAATACGACGCTCCATAGCAGGCAAAATTTTCTTCTTGATAGCCTGCTGGATCACATCCTTGATATAGCTATTAGACTGTGGAAAACGTAGCTCAAAGAAACGAACCATTTTATCCACATTGTGTTCAAAAGAAACCTTGAGAATACCTAGTTTCTCACCGCGGTTAATGGCCAGAGTCTTATAGCCCTGCATCTTCGCCACTTTCTCAGAAAAATCATAGTAAATCTGAAAGACTTCTTTTTCATCTGCTTCTTGATCTTTTAGCTCTGAAGTAAGGTTTGAATTGGTCTGTACTTCATGGTAAACCCAGGCCCGAAGCTTATTGTCTTCTGAGATAGCTTCGACCAAAATATCCACAGCCCCAGCCAAACAAGCCTGAGCAGTATCAAAACCTTCACAGATGAAACTAGCAGCCTGTTCTTCCAAGTCAGCCACATTCTGCAAAATTAGACGAGCCAGCGGGAACAGTCCAGCCTCACGCGCCACCGTTGCCTTGGTCCGACGTTTTTCCTTATAAGGCAGGTAGAGTTCTTCCACATCTGCCAACTTTTCCGCTTCCTCGATAGCCTGACGGAGCTGGTCTGTCAATTTGCCTTGTTCTGCAATCTTGGCAAGGACGGTAGCCTTACGTTCAGCAAGAGCAGTCAAGGCCTTATCCCGATCAATGATAGACTTGATGACTACTTCATCCAAATTCCCCGTCACATCCTTCCGATAACGAGCAATAAAGGGAATGGTATTACCTTCAGCCGTCAAAGAGAGGACCGTATCAATCTGTTTTAAACTTACGCCCAATTCCTGAGCAATTTTCAAATATTTTTCTTCCATAGCTACTATTATAGCATGAAAGCGGTAGGTTGGAGATGACAAAAGAGTATGCTGCAATGACAACATACTCTTTTATATTAAAATTCTGCCAAATCCGGATCCAACTGGCCTTTTAGGCCTGTCAATGTATCCAACTGAGCAACTGCTTCTGGACTAATGACCAAATCTTCTATCTCCAAATTTGCCTTGATGTTTTCTGGGCTGGTTGATTTTGGTAGTGGCAAGAAGCCTTTTTCCAAGGACCAAGCTAATGCCAGTTGGGCTACACTGCAACCTGCTTCCTTAGCCAAATCTGCTGCCTCTTGGCTTTGGAAAAGAGTACCTGTACCAAATGGACTATAGGCCTCCAAGAGAATGCCCTTGGATTTACAGTAGGCCACTAATTCTGTCTGAGGAGTTCCTGGGGCCAGCATAATCTGGTTGACCATGGGTGTGATTTCAGCCGTTTCAAGCAAGCCTTCCAGGTGATGTTCCATAAAGTTAGACACCCCGATAGCCTTGACCTTACCTGCACGATACAAGTCTTCCAAGGCTTTCCAAACTTGGGCATTGCGCTCCTTCCAGCCGATACCGTCACGAATAGCCTTAGGATTGGGCCAGTGGATAAGGAGTAGGTCCAGATAATCCACGCCCAGCTTGGACATGGATTCCTCAACTGATGCCAGTGTGTCCTCCACATCAACCTTGTCATTCCAGACCTTTGTTGTCAGGAAAATATCCTCACGCGCCACACCGCTATCAGCAATGGCCTGACCGACGCTGGCTTCGTTGCCGTAAATTTGAGCCGTGTCAATGTGACGATAACCTGCTTCCAAAGCGTAGAGAACCGCACGATGCGCTTCTTCCCCGTCTGGAATTTGCCAGGTGCCAAAGGCAATTTTGGGAATGGAAACACCATTTGATAATTGATATGTCTTCATAAAAGACCTCCTATATGTTCTAGTTCCAGTATAACCTAAATTGTAAGCCCTGACAAAAATTTTGTAGAAAAAAGAGACCCGAAGGTGTCTGCCCACATTTATCTTTAAAACTTATCTTTCGAAATTGATTTTTTTCGCTAACTTATCAATCACTACTGCACCAACCAATAGGGACAGCAATTCTCCACCTGCAGTTGTCAGCCAAGTCAAGAAGAATGGCAAATCATACAAGAATTTCAACTCTAGAGCGATTGTAAACATGGTCGCTGAAAAAAAGAATGAGAAATAGAAGAATGCCTTGTTAAACAAGCCTCCGAAGAGATAGTCCTTCTTGTATTTTTCAAATAGGAACACCCCAAGGCTAACAAAGATAAGGGTTGAAAATCCACCTACAAAGAGGTCAATGACACCGAAACCAATCAAGTTAGAAATCATACAACCGATGGTCACGGCAATAATATACTTACGGTTGTAAAAGGCCAAGAAATTGAGCATTTCTGACAAGCGGAACTGAATGGCTCCGAAGGAAATGGCATTCAATGGTGGTGTCAGAGTCAAAGCCACATAGATGGCCGCGACAAGAGCGATTTCTGCCAAATCTCTGGCAGTCCATTTAGATGTATTCATGAAAATTCTCCTTTAGCAAAATGCTTGTAATATGCTTGGGTAAAGTGAGCAAGCCCCAAGGGTCGTTGAAAATTCAACAACGTTGTCTAGTATAGCATATTTTCCGAAAAAATGATAGACTAGTTCATATGAAAAAACTATTTTATCAACTCATAAACAACGAAGTCATTCTTTATTTGATTGCAGGTGTCGCAACAACCCTTGTCTATATGGTCACTCGAATGGGACTATTTTTAGTCATTCCTTCCATTCTATTGGTTACTCTTTTGGCCAATGCTGTTGCCATTCTCTTTGCCTTCTGGACCAACGACCGTTTCGTTTTCAAACAAGCCAGAGAGGGTTGGCCACAACGACTGGTCAAGTTTGCTACAGCACGTATTTCAACCTTGGTTTTGGATATGTTATTAGCTTATTTGCTAGTACAAGCCTATCCACAATTGATTGGACAGTTTGTCAACCATGATTTGACACTAGTCAATGCCGTCGCCACACTCTTCTCTCAAGTCCTGATCATTGTGGTCAACTATTTCTTGAGTAAATTATTTATTTTTAAAGATAAGAAATGAGGCTCCGTACGGAACCTCGTTTTTATATATAACTTGTTTTTCCTCCCTCATTCTTTATCAATCGGTGTAAATCTCCCCTTAATCCTATTCAAAATCGAGACAAAGTCCCCATCTCTTTCGTGAAATTCTTCGACCTGCATACTTTGAACACTAGCATTGATGACCGCACCAATGATCAACACTTGGGCCATAAAAATAAACCAAAGCATAAAAACAAGGAAAATAACGGCTGTAACCATCCTAAAATCCAGCAAGCGATTGGCATAATTGTCCACATAGATAGTGAAAAGCTTGCCAAAGGATGCCATAACCAAAAGAACAAAGCTTGTTCCAGGCAGAATATAGCGGATTTTCTGAATACGAATATTGGGTAAGAAAAAATAAAGCATGATCAAGCCTGTAAATAAGGCGCTTAGCCCCACTAATTGCGTCTGACTAAGCAGACCTTTTAGCCACTGATTATCTAGCGGAAAAAGTTGACTAAGGTAAGAAATAATCACCTGACCAAAAGTCAGGAGGGTCATACTCAGCAGAATGATGACTTGTAAACCAATTCCTAAAAATATGCCTATCAAATGCCCGACAATAAAATCTCGATGCTCATTGATACCATAGGCCTTGTTGACGGCCTTTTGCAAGATGGTCATACTGCGCGACAGGGTCCACAGGGTCGTCGCAATCGAAATTCCTAACCAAGACGACGACGGCTTGGTCAAAATAGAGGTGATAAAGTCCGATAATGAAGGATAGAGCCTGTCAGGTACAAATTCAGCCACAACCGACAAAACCAAGTCAATGTCGAATGGAAAGTACGGAAGTAGATTGGCCAAGGTTAACAAGATCGGAAAAATACCGATTAGCAAATAATAGGCCACCGCCACACTGGTCACATCTATATCCGCATTCCGATAAAAAGAAAAGAAGGTCGAGCAGAATGTTTTCAAACCTTCAATAAATTTGGTTTTCTTCATTCCCTCTCCTTCTCTCTTGTATCTTAATAGGTCCCCTCTTCACCTTGACTAGTCAAGATAACTGGCCCATCCTTGGTGATGACGAATTGGTGTTCGTATTGGCAAGATAGACCACCATCAAGTGTTTTGTGAGCCCAGCCTGTCTTCATATCCGTGTCAATTTCCCAAGTGCCAGTGTTAATCATAGGCTCAATAGTCAAGACCATCCCCTCACGCAAGCGAAGTCCTCGGCCTTTTGTTCCATAGTGGGGAACCATTGGCTCTTCGTGGAAGGTTGGACCCACACCGTGACCCACCAAGTCACGAACAACACCATAGCCAAGACCCTCCGCATATTCTTGAATAGCAGCACCGATATCGCCGATACGATTGCCAACAACCGCTTGCTCAATACCACGATACAAACATTCCTTGGTCACATCCATCAAGTTTTGCACTTCTTCAGACACCTGACCAACTGCATAAGCCCAACAAGAATCCGCACAACCACCACGATAGGTTTGAGTGATTTTCTTCATAGCCTTGACATCATTGAAGTTTAGCTTAGACACATCAACAACTGATTTATCCAAAGGCTCACTAAGAACCATATCGACTTTCAGCAAATCACCTTCTTTAAGTTTGTAATGACGTGGAAAGGCATGAGCTACTTCATCGTTTAGCCCGCAGCAAGTTGCATATGGATAGTCCATCAACTCACCATCAACACCAATTTGAAGGGGCAAGACATTTTTTTCCTTACATGTTTTACGGACATATTCCTCTACTTCCCACATGTCCACACCTGGTTTGATGATGTCTCGCAAACCGATATGGATACCTGCTAGCACATCACCAGCACGGTTCATGGCATCAATTTCACGTTGAGATTTAATAGTAATCATTCATTTTCTCCTACATTTCTAAACTAAAATCAGCCCTTTTCAAGCTAAATTTCAAGTAATTTCTCATTTTATGGCTGTAGCGGTCACTCCCACGATATTGCTCCACTTGCACAAAACCTGTTTTTTGGGCAACCATCTGACTGGCCATATTTTCCTCATGGGTGATGATAGTCAGTTCTTTAAGACCGATTTCATAAAAGGCCAGAAAAATCAGATTTTTCACCGCTTCCGTCATCAGCCCTTGACCCCAGTAGTCTTTTTTTAGGAAATAGCTGAGCTCCGCAGTAAGTTGACGTTCTTCAAGTTTTTCAAAACAGAGCGCACCAATCATCCGACCTGAAGCCTGATCAATCAAGGCCCAATTTCCCAAAGGACTACGCATAAATTTCTCAACCATGGTCGCAAGAGTCATGTTCTTATCTTTCAAGGCTGGAAAGATAAAAGGAAGATTTTCAGGATGTGCAACAATCGCATAGAAATCATTCCCATCTTCATAAGAAAAGGGCCTCAAAATCAAGCGTTCTGTTTCAAAGCAAGCACATTTAGCTAGTCTTGTCCAAATTGTCATAGTGTACCCAAGGGGCTGAGAAATTTTCCCAGCCCCAGTTTGTTTGATTAAGTAAAAATTGTATTTGAGGGCCGTCCTAGTCCTCAATCAACTGAATGTCAGCCCCAAGCTCAGTCAATTTCTCAATAATGTTTGAGTAACCACGCAAGATAAACTCAATATTGGTAATTTCTGTGCGACCTTGGGCCATCAAACCAGCAATAACCATGGCAGCACCAGCCCGCAAATCCGTTGCCTTAACCGAGGCACCAGTCAATTGATTTGGACCTTCAAAGGCAATGTAATTGCTACGAGTTGAAATGTTTGCACCCATATTGGCCAATTCTTGCACATGACCGACACGTTTTTCATAAATGGTATCGATAATTTTTCCAGTTCCCTCTGCTGTCAAAAGGAGCGGTGTAATTGGTTGTTGCAAATCAGTTGCAAAGCCTGGATATGGTGAAGTTTTAATGCTCACCGCCTTCAATTTTTCTTGTTTTTCAACAAAGATACTGTCTTCAGAAACGGTCATGCGAACGCCCATTTCTTCCAACTTAGCGATAAAGCTTTCCAGGTGTTCATAAAGGACATTATCAATGCGGATACCTTCACCTACTGCGGCAGCAAGCGCAATATAGGTTCCAGCTTCAATTCGGTCTGGGATCACTTGGTGACGGGTTCCATGAAGGCTATCGACACCGTCGATAGTAATGATGTCTGTACCAGCACCACGAATATGGGCACCCATATTGTTAAGCAAGGTAGCTACATCAATGATTTCAGGCTCACGAGCTGCGTTTTCAATGACTGTACGACCCTCAGCTTTAACAGCAGCCAAAATCGTATTGATAGTTGCCCCAACGCTGACCACATCCATGAAGATGTGTGCTCCTTGAATACGTTGACCATTTGTCGCCAAACGCATGTATTCACCTTCATAAGTCGTTTCAGCACCCATGGCCGCAAATGCTTTCAAATGCAAATCAATCGGACGCGGTCCCAAATCACAGCCACCAGGCAAGCCCACAACTGCTTGACCGAAGCGACCAAGGAGGGAACCGTAGAAATAATAAGAGGCCCGCAAGCTATTGATTTTACCAAATGGCATAGGCATATCTTGTACACCACGAGGGTCAATTTCAAGCGTTTCCCCATCACGCTTAACAGTCGCCCCCATAGTTTCCATAATATCAATTAAACTATCAACATCTGAAATTGCTGGAACACCGTCTAGTGTGACAACACCGTCCGCCAAAATGATAGCCGGAATTAAGGCCACAACTGAGTTTTTGGCACCGCTAACAGTTACAGCTCCTTTCAGTATCTTTCCACCATTGATAACAATCTTTCTCATACTAACTAATCACTTTCTCTTATTAACATCATTAGAGTGGGGAATTACCATTTCCGAAAAGTCAATACCAAGTATTGAACCATTGCTTTTGACAAGTAGTACAACCATCCCTAATTGATTGCCTTAAAAAAGGCATACGTTTTATTCTACCACAAGGCAAGATAAAAAGCTAGATATTTGATACATAAAAGAAAGACAGGTCCTTTCGGACCTATCCTAAAAATCATCTATTTCTATCACTCATTTACAGCAGACTTTAATGCTTCTACCTTATCCAAGCGTTCCCATGGCAAGTCAATATCTGTCCGACCCATGTGACCATAGGCTGCCGTTTGCTTGTAAATCGGACGTTTGAGGTCTAGCATTTGAATAATACCAGCTGGACGGAGATCAAAAATCTGACGAACTGCAGCTTCTAATTTGCTCTCTGCTACTGTGCTCGTACCAAAGGTATCGATGCGAACTGAAACTGGGTGGGCAACACCGATGGCATAAGCCAGCTGAACTTCCGCCTTTTTAGCCAAACCAGCTGCGACGATATTTTTTGCGATGTAGCGTGCCGCATAAGATGCAGAACGGTCCACTTTTGTCGCATCCTTACCAGAGAAGGCACCGCCGCCATGACGAGAATAACCACCATAGGTATCAACGATAATCTTACGACCTGTCAGACCTGAGTCCCCTTGCGGACCACCAATAACAAAGCGACCCGTTGGATTGATAAAATAGTTGGTTTGGTCATCCAGATAATGAGCTGGAATAATGTCCTTAATGACACGCTCAATCACATCCTGACGAATTTGTTCTTGGCTAACTTCAGGATCATGCTGGGTTGAGATAACGACTGTATCCACACGAACAGGTTGATTGTTTTCATCATACTCAACTGTTACCTGTGACTTAGCATCTGGACGGAGATAAGTAATTTCACCAGATTTTCTCAACTCGGCCAAACGACGCACCAATTTGTGGCTCAGTGAAATGGGCAGTGGCATAAGTTCCGGCGTTTCATCTACCGCAAATCCAAACATGAGCCCTTGGTCACCTGCGCCAATCAAATCCAATGGATCTTGACTAGCATCTTGACGAGTTTCCAAGGCTTCATTGACGCCTTGGGCAATATCTGGCGATTGCTCTACAAGTGACGGATGAACCCCAACCGACTCGGCTGAAAAACCATACTCACCTTTTGTATAGCCAATCTCCGCAATCGTATCCCGTACCACACGGTTAATATCTACATAGGCAGTGGTTGAAATCTCACCAAAGACATGAACACTACCTGTGTAAACAGCCGTTTCCGCCGCTACGTGTGCATCTGGATCCTCTGTTAAAATAGCATCCAAAATAGCATCTGAAATCTGGTCAGCAATCTTGTCCGGATGTCCTTCCGATACTGACTCAGACGTAAACAACTTACGTTCTGACATAAAAATGTCCCCCTTAAAATATATTGTTACTAAGGTTACAAAGAACTAGTCGAAGACTAGTTCTTTGCAAAGACACCTGTCTTGAGCAAAGGAAAATTCCAGATACATAACGAGAAAGCAATAACTTCCAAGTATGTCTGAGAAGGTTCACTAGTCTGATAACTACCTTTTCGGGACTTAATAACTCTTTTATTGTACCACAGTTTGGTAAGAAATACGAAACAGTTCCATCATTTCCACAGACATCAGTTTCAACTCAAGTATTTTCCCCATCCCTAAATCACCCCAAAAACGATTACTTCCTATTCCATACCCTCTTCAAAAATGGTATACAAAAATGGTATAATAGTATAATGGAGGAATAAATATGAAAAAGTTAGTTTTCTATGGCAGTGTTACTTTACTCGTCTCATTGATGAGTGCCTGTGGTTCATCTACCACTTCTCCTACTACAACTTCTTCTACAGAAGAGGTAGATGTTACAGAAAATACTGCTGCCTACTCAAAAACCTATAGCCCGTACAGCATTACAGGAGAACCAGCCTCAGAAGGTGAAGATCTGGTTGTAGAGGACACTGAACGCAAAGAGGCCTACGATACCCTACAAGCATACAAAAAAAGTGTCAAAGACAAAGCGATTTTAAACGCTCTGTCGATTGTGGATGAATTTTATATTTCCAACAATACCTTACAAGCAACCCGAAAAGCCTACGGCGTCTCCTCTGAAACAGAAGTTTACCAAGAACTTTTTTCAACACTTTCAAAAAATATGGATGTCGATACCAAGTACTCCATGAAGTATCAAGGAGATACCTACAAACTCTCTGAAATCGGACCGAAAGCCTTAAAAGTCAATGTAAACTCCCTGCAAGAATCCGCAGCTTATGAGGTTGTTTATTCAAAATTTGAAGACCGAAAAGTCTATCTTCACTTACGCGTACCATACGTTGATACCTTTCAATACTATGCAGAAGCAACCTATCATGACAATTACCAAGAGTTTTTCTATCCATTAGAAGAAGCCTTAACTGAGGCTCAGTCTGAAGGTGATACTAGCAGAGCCTTGCTAACCCGTCTCCTTTATTATCTTGAGGCGGTTGGCGGTGAAGAAGGAAGCGTCAACCTACAAGGCATGAGTTGGGGACAACTACGAGACCTCTACCTAGTTCTAGATGTCAAAAAAAACCAATCTATTTCTCTCTCCTACGAAATGTTGGCAGCAATCAGTCAAATTGAGGCTAGTTCTGTTAACGAGAAATGGGAGGCTACATTCCAAAAATGGGAAGAAGAGATAAATAAATAAAAAGGTGCTCCATTTGGCACCTTTTCATTTTTTAGATCAATTCCGCATCCGCAATGGCTGCCCTGACTTCCTGCAAGGGCAGATGCACCAGTTCACACCCCTTTTCTTTATACAGGTAGTGGGCATAATCGTCCATGCGGTATTCATTGATATAAACCACTCGCTTGCAACCGACCTGAAGGAGCTGTTTGGAACAATTTAGGCAGGGGAAATGGGTCACATAGGCTGTAAATCCCTTGGGAATTCCTCGCTCTGCTCCCTGCAAAATAGCGTTGACTTCCGCGTGTAGAGTCCGCACACAGTGTCCATCAATCATCAGGCATTCCTGCTCTAAACAATGTTCGGTTCCTGAAACAGAACCATTGTACCCTGTTGCGATAACCTTATTGTCCTTAACCAAAACCGCACCGACCTTGGCCCGCTTACAGGTTGCCCGATTGGCAATCAAAAGAGCTTGGGCCGCAAAATATTCATCCCAGGCTAAACGATTTGTTGACATAATTTCTCCTCTCTTCTCAATCCATCATTCCATAGATTTCTGCTAGGTCTTGGGCTGTGATAATTCCTACTAAATCTTCTGGCGAGTGAATCTTTCCACCAGCTTGACGAGTGACCAAAACAGTTGTCCGTTTTCTTCCTTCAAAATGATTGATAAGCTGGTAAAGGCTTGTATCAGTTGGTAATACAAGCACCTGAATACTATCTTCCTCGCAAGCCAAGACATCAGCCAGACTGGCTTTTTCTAATTTTTCACGGATAGAGCCCGTTTCCTTACTAGCCTTGGCCAACCAATTTGCCAATCCCTTATCTGACACCAAGCCCTGATAGGACTTGCCTGAAAAGATAGGAAACTTGGAAACATGCTCACGCTCAACGATTTCTAAAGCCAGGGTCAACTTATCCCGACTATCAAACAGAATAGGCTTGATTTTCTGGGTCTTTTGCAAATAGGTTTCAATGGTCATGGGTGCTTGGTACTGGGCAATGACCTTTTCCAAAACTGAAATCAACTCCTGCGAAGGTTGAGCCACTTCTTTCAAGCCTGTTCGTCTCTCATGGACCATAAGATTGCGTAACTGCCGAGCTACATAGAGATTGTCCCAGTTGGCTTGGACAGGATTGACTGGGCTTAAGTCCTTGGCCTTGGCCAGCATGGAACCAACATCCGCATGTTCCCCATCCTCAACTTGACAGACCTTGCGCAAGACCTTATCCAGGTCATTAAAGAGCTCTAAAAAACGATTTTCATTCATCTTAGTCTACCATTGCTGATTTCAAATAAGCATCCACCATTCGCTCAGTCGCCTGTACGGAATCCAGATGGGTCCGCTCGTAGGAATGGCTAGACTCAATCCCCGCACCTAGTAGGGCGTGCTTAACATCTGCACCAGCTCGCATAGCCGCTGAAGCATCGGAACCGTAATAAGGATAAATGTCCAATTTATAAGGAATACCATCCCTCTCCGCCAAGGCTACCAAGTGTTGACGGAGTTCATAATGATATGGGCCTGAACCATCTTTGACACAGATAGAAACTGTGTACTCATCTGTCTGCTGGTCATCTCCCATTGCCCCCATATCCACCGCCAGATACTCAACCACCTGAGCAGGAATGCTGGAGTTGGCACCGTAACCAATTTCTTCATTATTGGAAAAATAGAAATGGGTCGTGTAAGGCAGGGTTACTCCTTCTTCCTTATAAACCTTCAAAAGATGGAGCAAGATAGCAGCTGAAACCTTGTCATCAAGGTGACGGCTCTTGATAAAGCCTGTTTCTGTCACAATAGTCCGCGGATCAAAGGAGATAAAGTCACCGACTTCAATCCCTAACGCCCGTGTCTGATCGGCACTGGTCACTTTTTCGTCCAAACGAATTTCCATATTGGTCTGGTTGCGCTCAGCGGTACTGGCATCCCGATAGACATGGACAGAGGTCTGATGCATTAAAATCGTACCCGTAAAGGTCTTGCCATTTTTTGCACAATGGATGAGGCAGTTTTCTCCCTCAATAGAAGGGTAACCAAATCCCCCCACCAAATCCATTTTTAGTCGGCCGTCTGGCTTGACTGCACGGACCATGGCACCCAAAGTGTCCAGGTGAGCAGTCAGCATCCGGTGTTGCTGGTCATTTTCTCCGAGAACTGTTACTAAAACGCCACCCTTAGCAGTCTTGATAGCCTCATAGCCGAAACTTTCCACTTCTGTCTTGATGTAGTTCATAATATCCGTCGTATAGCCTGTTGGCGACGGAGTGTTGGTTAGTTTAACGATGTAATCAAGTGTCTTCATGAAAACCTCCTTATTTTAAACTATTATAACACCTTTTTATCAGTAATCTTTCAAAGTTTAATAAATTTCTTCTTTGGAATTTAATGAGACAAAATAGAATCTATCAATTCCCTATTCTGTAAGGATTCTATCCAACTTTTAGGAATGGCTTCAAACCCATAAATGGCTCCTGCTAAAGCACCCGTGACAGCTCCAGTCGTATCCGTATCATCACCTAGATTAACTGCTAACAAAACCGCTTCAATAAAATTAGTAGAATGAAGTATGCACCACAAACTAGCTTCCAAAGTATGAACAACATAACCTGTTGATTTTATAGCTTCAATTGGTAATGAGAGCAGACAAGGAAGGCGGTCAAACGGTTTGGGATAGTCTTTATTACTGAGAAATTCATCAAGTTTTTCTCCCTTTAGTAAACTTTCCAAAAGTTCAATAAAAATAATACAGGCAAGTTTAGAAATGGGATGAGCATGGGTAATAGCTGACACCTCTGCAATTTCCCACCGACTTGTATTGAAAAAAGCAAGAGGAGCAATCCGCATTAAGGAACCATTTCCATTTGAACTAACATCTTCCAATCCTCTACCATTTATTAAGGCATGGCTAGTTGTCATACCATAGTCGAATACTTTGCCAGTTGCCGTATATTCAGCTTTGAACAGCCACTTACAAAATTGCTTACGCAGGTCCTCTATTCGAACACCATTATACGTCTTCAAAGAATCAAGGGTAGCTAATGTCATACTCGTATCATCTGACCAGGTACCTTCCGGCTGATAATAGGTTCCGTATCCAACCATTTCGCTTACCTTAAAACTCCCGCGTTCACAAAATTCAAAAGGAACTCCCAAAGCATCTCCAACAGCAATTCCATATATCACACTCTTCACCTGATAGCTATTCATAGTGCGGCCCTCCTATTATACAGTATATCATATAGATAAATTGTCTTGATTATCATTTTTTATTTACTACCTGACTTATGCTATAATGAAGACATGAAAACCTACCAGAAGATTTATTTACTGTTAAAAGAAAAAGAAGACTACATCAGCGGAGAGGATTTGGCACAGGAATTGGGTATTTCTCGGACTTCCATCTGGAAAGCTATTCGCCAGTTAGAGGCACATGGTCTGACCATTGAGGCAGCCCGCAATCGTGGTTACAAATTGGCCGAGGGGGATTTGCTACTGCCAGACTTGATTGCAGAAGAACTCCAACTACCTGTCCACATGAAAGCCGACAGTGATTCGACCCAGCTTGATGCTAAACAAGGCATTGAAGCAGGTCATGTCAGCCCAGCCCTCTACCTGGCTCCCCATCAGAACAAGGCCAAGGGCCGATTTGGGCGTCCATTTTATGCTTCCAAATCAGGCGGTATCTATATGTCCCTCCGCCTTTCTCCAAATGTCCCCTTCCTGGAATTTAAGCCCTACACCATTCTGGCTGCAGCCGCTGTTGTCAAGGCTGTCCGATCCCTCTGTGACCTGGATGTTCAAATCAAGTGGGTCAATGACATTTATCTAGGACAGAAAAAGGTAGCTGGCATTTTAACAGAAGCCATTTCCTCCATGGAAAACCAACGGGTGACCGATGTTATCATTGGAATTGGTATCAATGTTCATATCGATGATTTCCCAAAAGAACTCCAGCAATCCGCAGGAAACCTCTTTGACGACCAGCCACCATTTACCCGCAATCAGCTGATTACAGCCATCTGGAAAGCCTTTTTAGAAACCGATGAAAAAGATTTGATTGCTCTTTATAAAGAAAAATCACTTGTCGTGGGGCAACAAGTGAGCTTTGTAGAAAATCAGGTTGAATTCAGGGGAACTGCCATTGCCGTCACCGACACAGGCAATCTAGTCATCCAGCTAGATAACGGCAAGGCAAAAATCATCTCCAGCGGAGAAATCAGCCTTACTTCTTGGTCTGCTTCTCCACCAAACGAATAAATCGTGTCACCTTGTAGGCAAAGTGGAGATTACGAAAGGCGATGAAGGCAAAAATACCTGCAAGCAAAAAATCCTTGGAGAGAATAGAGATATTCATAAAGTAAACTGCAATAAGTGTCGAAATAGACAAGAAAAGAAATTGTGACATTTTCATAGCTAAATTATACCAAAAATTCAGTCCATCGGCTGAATTTTTTTACGCCTTCTTTCTATGTATGCTAGCTAAACAAGAAAGCACCAACTCAGTCGGTGCTTTCTTAAGGAGATTATGAAAAATATTTAGGATTGATTATAGTATACCTTAGTCAAGCACATTTCACATCAGTCCTAAGACCGATATTGCTATCAATCATTTACTATCTCAACTGTGTCTGCTAGAAAGCCAAATTCTTCTGGAACAGGGCTTTCTTCTTTTTCCCTTTCTTGTGTCTTTTGCCCCTTAGCCTTGGCTGAAAATTCAGCTCGAATGCTGACCCAATCTTCCTGAGCAATGGCCAAAATCTGTGGCGAAAAGCCTGCTGCCTTGCTGAGAATATTTCCAAACATGGTATTGAGATTGTCACGCTTCATGGTCTGTTCGGCATTGAGTGGGGATTCAAATGCAAGAATGGCGTGGTTTTCATTGGCAGCTACTGGCTGGGAACCAACAAGCAAGGCACGATCAGCCCCAGATAAGCTCTCAATAATTTCACCCCAGGCATTTTGCAGGCGGGTCAAATTCTCACGCGCCTGAGCTGGATTTTCCATGGCTTCCTGCAAAATAGCATGAACCTTGCTGGTATCCAATCGGTACTTCTTCGGTGCTTGTGGCTTGCGTGAAACGGGCTTGGCAGCACTTGGCTGGCTAGAGAGTTGGCTCAATTGCTTCTGTAAGTCAGCCACTTGTTCTTGTAGTTTACTGATTTGGCTGATCAAATCCGCTGGCAGCTCTGCCATTGCCCCCGAAGAAGAACTATCTTCAGCCAAACGAATAGTCATCATTTCAGCGTAAATCTTGGGTTGGGGGCTGGACTTGATGTCCGCCAATCCCTTGGTCACCAGCTCAATCATGGTAAAGATGCGAGCCTGATCCAGTGCTAGATTTTCCGTAAAACCAGCCGTCAGGTGGGTATTCTCACCGCCCGTCTGCACGATAAGGAGATCCCGCAGATAATGCAAGAGGTCTGTCGCAAAACGGCTCATACTCTTGCCCTGGTCAAACAAGGTCTGCAGGTGTCCCAGTGCCGACACACTGTCCGCCTGACGCAGACTAGCTATATAGTCATCTAGAGCGCGAAGGCTAATGGAACCCGTGATTTCCTCGGCAATTTCCAAACTAACCGTTTGGTCAGGACTAAGGCTGAGGGCCTGGTCCAAAATAGACAGGGCATCCCGCATACCACCTTCTGCCCGACGGGCAATGATGGTCAAAGCCTGCTCGTCAAAAGCCAGACCTTCCTGGCTCAAAATCTTAGCCAAATGGGCCTGAATATCCGTCACCTTGATTGACTTGAACTCAAAGCGTTGCACCCTCGACAAAATGGTCGCAGGAATCTTGTGCAACTCCGTCGTGGCTAGGATAAAGACCACATTCTCAGTCGGCTCTTCCAAGGTCTTCAAGAGGGCGTTAAAAGCCCCGGTTGACAGCATGTGGACCTCGTCAATGATATAAACCTTGTAGGTGGCAAGACTTGGTGCATAGGTCGATTTGTCCCGAATATCACGGATTTCATCGACACCATTGTTTGACGCAGCATCAATCTCAATCACATCTTCCAGACTACCCTCAGTGATGGCCTGACAGATATAGCAATCGTTACAAGGCTCGCCAGCCACCTGATTGGGGCAGTTCATGGCCTTGGCAAAGATTTTAGCTGCCGAAGTCTTCCCCGTACCACGCGGACCTGAAAAGAGATAGGCATGGCTGATTTTCCCCTGCTCAATGGCCTGCTTGAGGGTGGTCGCCACCACCTCCTGCCCCACCATTTCTCCGAAGGTCTGGCTGCGGTACTTCCGATATAAAGCTTGGTACATTAAGATTTTTCTCCAAACATCGTAAAATTCCAGTCCGTTTTCTCTACAAGGAGGGCAACGAACTCTTCTAGGTATTTTTGGTCAATGGCATCATAATCAGCTACCAGTCTGGAATCCAAGTCCAGAACGCCCAACAACTGACCGTTCTTCACCATAGGCACCACGATTTCTGACAAGGCTGCCGCATCACAGGAAATGTAGTTGTCATGCAGACGAACATCGTCTACGAGAATAGTCTGGCGCTTGGCAGCAGCCTCACCGCAGACACCCTTTCCAAGTGAGATATGGACACAGGAAACGCCACCCTGAAAAGGCCCCAAAATCAATTCTTGCCCATCATACAAGTAAAAACCTGTAAAGACAGAATTGGGCAAAGCCTGATTGAGAAGAGCTGAAGCGTTTGATAGATTGGCAAGTGCATTGGTTTCACCCTCTAAAAGAGCTTCCAATTGAGCTAAAAGTAATTGGTAATTTGATTTTTTTTCTTCTTTATTCATAGGTACATTATAGCATAGAAAGATTAACTTTAATAGTTCGAAAATAGTTCGAACAAAAAGAAAAAGGCCTTCGCCTATTTCCAAATCCAATAGATAATAAGAGCATCAATCAAGACACCTACAGCCCAAGCTAATTGAAAATACTTTTTCTGGGTTTTGTGACGGAAATGTGTTCCACCTGCCCAGGCACCTAGACCACCACCCAAGTAAGCCATAAGTAATAAGTTTTTTTCAGAAATTCGATAGGCATCCTTTCTGGCCTTACCCTTATCCAGACCATAGGTCATAAACACGATAAGATTCCAAACCAGCAAGACCATACTTACTATTTGTTGAATGGACATTATCTTCTCCTTCTCTCACATTACTTTTATAACTCTAACATAATCTATCTTAGAGTACAAGAAAAAACGGCTCGGAAAGCCGAACCGTTACAAACTTGCTAAGGTATCTTCCAACCACTTGAGCTGGGCACGATTGCGCTCAATTGCTCGGGTCAAAATCAAGTAGTGACCATAGTTGTCTTGAATACTCTCCTTGGTTGAGAATAACTCAACCTTGCGACTGTCTAGGTGTTTCAAGTGCTTGGTGACTAATTCAATTTGATTCTCCAACAAACCTGGTATCCGCGGGTCATTTTTATCACGGATAAAAAACATCTTAATAGAAAACAGATCCTTTTGTTGAGGAGTCTCATCATTTGGAATGGATAGCCAATCTTCCAAAAGCTGACGACCTGTCGCAGTCATAGCATACTGCTTCTCTTTTTCATTGCCAGGAACAGCATGACAGGTAATCAACTCTTCCTTGGTCATGCGTTTTAGCTCTGGATAGACTTGGCTATGAGCTACCTGCCAAAATTCTCCTAAATCGCGTTGAACATAGTCGGTAATCTGCTTACCAGTTACCATCTGACCGCTAGCACCCATTATCCCTAGTATTATATGGGGTAATATTCTCTGCTTGGGCATCTTAACCACGCTCTCTTAATATACTCTCCACCTTGGTGTTGATCAAGTCGATAGCTACAAGATTGCTGACGCCTTCAGGAATGACGATATCTGCATAGCGCTTGGTCGGCTCGATAAACTGGTGATACATAGGTTTCACCACCGTGGTGTACTGTTCAATGATACTATCTAAGCTACGCCCACGTTCTTCCATATCTCTCTTAATACGGCGAATGATGCGAATATCATCGTCAGTATCGACGAAGATTTTAATATCCATCAAATCCCGTAACCGCTTGTCTTCCAATACCAAAATACCTTCCACAATAAATACATCTTGTGGTTCCTGACGATAGGTCTTATCTGAACGGGTGTGCTGAGTGTAATCATATATCGGAATATCCACCGAACGCCCTGCCAACAATTCACCCAGATGGTAAATCATCAAATCTGTGTCAAAGGCTAGTGGATGGTCATAATTGGTCAATATCCGTTCTTCAAAGGTTAGGTGTGACTGATTCTTATAGTAAGAATCGTGTTCGATCATTGATATGCGAGCATTTGGGAAATTATCCAGAATGGCACGCGACACACTTGTCTTGCCACCCCCAGATCCGCCGGTTACGCCAATAATAATGGGTTTCTGAGTCATCATCATCTCCTTCTATTTTCAATACTATTTTACCATGAAACATGGTATAATGGAAAGGATAACACATAAAGAAATGAGAATTTATGCTAAATTTTGGAATTATTGGTACTTCAGACATCAGTCACAAGTTCATTTCCTCTGCTCATTTGAGTAAATATCTTCAATTATCAGCGATATTTTCAAGAAAACTGGAAACTGCTATGTCATTTTCAACAAATTACGAAAATGTAAAATTATACACAGAATGGATAAAATTCCTTTCTGCACCGATTGACTTGGTCTATATTGCCAGTCCAAACGCCTTGCATTTTGAGCAAGCTAAGGCAGTCCTTTCTAGTGGTAAACACGCTATCGTTGAAAAGCCTATGGTGTCCACACCTCAAGAATTGGCCCAGCTTCGTCAAATTGCCCAGGAAAATGGTGTCTTCCTATTTGAAGCAGCTCGCAATTACCACGAGGAAGCCATTGCTATCATTAAGGACTTCTTGAAGGATAAGACTATTTGGGGTGCCAACTTCTCCTATGCCAAATATTCTTCTAAAATGCCTGACCTCTTGGCAGGACAGACACCGAATATCTTTTCAACAGATTTTTCTGGCGGAGCTTTGATGGATTTAGGAGTTTATACTCTCTATACTGCCATTGGCCTCTTTGGCAGACCAAATGCAGCCCGATACGCTGCCCACCAGCTCCCTTCATCCATTGATTTAAATGGAACCGGGCAACTGATTTACAATGATTTTCTTGTGACTATTCAGGCTGGAAAGAATATCACCAGCAACCTTCCAAGTGAAATCTATACCAGCGAAGGCACCCTCACACTCAACGCCTGCCAGCATATCAGCTCTGCTATTTTTACAAAACACGATGGCAGCCAAGTAGTTCTACCTATCCAAGCTCAGGAAGATTCTATGCTGGAGGAAGCGCAAGCCATTGCCCAAGTCATCCAGCAGAACAATCATGAGCTAGCAGAAGAATGGCTGGATGTGGCTGAGGCGGTCCATCATACTCTCTACACCATGCGCCAAGACGCAGGAATAACCTTTAAGGCGGATACCCATGAAAACTAATTTCCCAACCAGCTGGACTGACCAGCTGACTCAACTTGGCTTTGAGGACTTTACGCCCATCCAAGTCCAAGCCTTCCAGCCAATCAAAACTGGAAAATCCCTATTGGCAATCAGCCCAACAGGTACGGGTAAGACCCTTGCCTACCTCTGGCCCAGCTTACTGGCTCTGACACCTAAAAAGGCCCAACAATTGCTCATTCTTGCTCCAAGTACAGAACTTGCGGGTCAAATCTTTGATGTTTGCAAAATCTGGGCGGAAGCGATTGGTCTAAACGCTCAACTCTTTCTATCTGGTTCAAGTCAAAAGCGCCAAATTGAGCGACTAAAAAAAGGACCCGAAATCCTAATTGGGACTCCCGGTCGAATTTTCGAGCTCATTAAATTGAAAAAAATCAAGATGATGAATATCAACACCATTGTCTTAGATGAGTTTGATCAGCTATTCTCTGATTCTCAATATCAGTTTGTGGAAAAGATTATCAACTATGTACCTCGTGACCACCAGTTGATCTATATGAGTGCAACAGCTAAATTTGACCGTCAAAAAATTGCTGAAGACATTGAAAGCATTGATTTATCTGAACAGAAATTGGATAATATTCAGCATTGTTACATGATGGTGGACAAGCGTGACCGTTTGGAAACTCTCCGTAAATTTGCCAATATTCCAGATTTTCGTGCTCTTACTTTCTTCAATAGCCTATCAGATCTAGGGGCCAGCGAGGATAAACTCCTTTATAATGGGGTCAATGCTGTTTCTCTAGCTTCGGATGTCAATGTCAAATTCCGCAAGGTCATCATTGAGCGTTTCAAAAACCACGAGCTCAATCTCTTGCTTGCAACCGATATGGTAGCGCGTGGGATTGATATTGATAATTTAGAATGTGTTCTTAACTTTGAAGTTCCATTCGATCAAGAGGCCTATACCCACCGTGCTGGACGCACTGGGCGCATGGGCAAGGACGGATTGGTCATTACCTTAGTATCTAGCCCAAGTGAAGTCAAGCAATTGAAAAAATACGCTGATGTCCAAGAAGTCATCTTGAAGAACCAAGAATTATATAAAGTATAGAGAAAAGGAGGTCGAAACCTCCTTTTAATATTGTGCCGGACCATTGTTTTCCTGGTCATAGTAAATGTGTTGAGGGTTTAGATTTGGTCCCAATAATTCTGTTACAGTCACCAGAGTGTAGCCCTCAGATGTAAGGAACTGTAAGACAGGTTCCAAACTATCCACAGTCGGTTGATGAATGTCATGCATGAGAATGATACAGCCTGGGCAAGCCAGATCTTTCACTCTACCAAAAATCGTATGGCTATCTCGATTTAACCAGTCCTCTGTATCCACATTCCAGTAGATTGACGGAAGTCCCATGACATCTACCACCGCCTGATTGACAGCTCCAAATGGCGGACGCATCATGGTTGGTCGCTTACCGATAGCTTTTTCAACGATGGCCTGTGTCATCTCAATTTCCTGCTGAATTTGCTCGGTCGTAAGATAGGTCAAATCAGGGTGACTCCAAGTATGATTGGCAACTTCATGCCCTTCTGCTACCATACGCTGAAGGATAGCTTCATTTCCTTCCACATTACTTCCCAATACAAAGAAGGTCGCCTTGACATTGTATTTCTTTAAAAAATCCAGAATAACCGGTGTCGTCGCAGGATTTGGCCCATCATCAAAGGTCAAGGAAATTTGACGAAGGGCTTTTTTATCCACTTGATTCTGGGCAAGATACTGATCATAATTAGCCTTGTCAACATCTGCTAGATAATCCCCTTTCATAATCGGGAAGAAATCTGAAATAGCTAATTCCAGACTAGCTGTCTTAAAAACTTCCTCAGACAATGCCAGAACCAATTGACTATTGGCATAACTAAAAACGACTGTTTCCAAGTCTAGATTTTGAAACTCTGCAATAATCCTTGCTTTTTCTGCCTCATCCAAGCCTTGACTAGTCAATTTTTCCTGCAACTTATTGACCATGATGGTCTTAGCAGCATTCAAGTCTAGAAACATATCTCCCAAGGTGAAGAGTTGCTGATCTTCTGTCAGCAAGACACGCTCTGACGTAACTTCTTCCTCTTTTTTCACTTGTAAGGGTTGGACAGCATACTGCTCACTATGGATCTCATGAGCCCGAACCTTCTTAAAATTGGTCTGTCCCTCCTTGACATGAACCACAAGGACATTTTTTATCTTTCCCGATGGCTTCTTATAGCCTAACTTATGACGGATATGTCCCACAATTTTTTGTTCTAGTTGGGTAATTCTCTGACCAGACGGGTCTTTTGGTATGGTCGCAACCACATGGGTAGAACCGATATTCCCCTCCTCTAAATCAGATGCTTGTCCTTTCAGTACCAGTTCTTCTTTTTCTTGAATAAAATGCGTTAATTGCCAATCTTGGAAGTTGCGGTATAGATAAATACTTGCAACCACCATCATGGCTACTAGAAATGCATTCAAGAGAAGCCAAAACAACCTTTTCATTTTGTATTTATTCCTTTTCATATTCACCTTATACTATAATATAGTTTTATCGTCTTTCTGTCAAGCATACCTATTTATATTTTAGGTAAAAACCGAACCATTTTTCTGTCAAAAAAAAAAGACTGCCGAGGCAATCTTTTAAGCTTAATTAGCGCGGATGACTTCTACACGGTAGCCATCTGGATCTGTCACAAAATAGTAGCGACCTGGACTACCTGGCAAGCCCTTAATGTCTGTCGTTGGATAGCCCAGCTCCTTATGCTTAGCATTATCTCCCTCCAAATCATCGGAAGAAAGGGCCAAATGTGAGAAACCATCTCCTACAATATATGGACCGTGATCATAGTTGTAGGTCAGCTCAATCTCAAAGTCATCTCCATCAAGTGCCAAGTAGACCAAGGTAAACTTGTGCTCTGGGTAATCTTTTCGACGAGTTTCCTTAAAACCGAATGCTTCTTCATAAAATTTCTGAGATGCTTCTAAGTTTTCAACACGCAAACAAGCGTGCAACATTTTTTTACTAGCCATCATAAACTCCTTTTGTCTGTTAATAGTCTAAGTATATCATATTCTCAGTAAAAAAACTTCTACTCTGTATGCAAAAACACCCGAGCAAGCTCAGGTGTCAATGAATTATGCTTCCAAGTAGTACTCTTTCACAATGTTCAAGTTTTCATCCAATTCGAAAACAAGTGGTGGGAAGTTTGGAATTTCCACATCCATGATTTCGTCATCAGACAAGCCTTTGATGTGTTTTACAAGGGCACGGATTGAGTTACCGTGTGCGCCTACGAATACATTTTTGCCGTCTTTCAAAGCTGGAGCAATCTTGTCTTCCCAGAATGGAAGTGCGCGCTCAAGTGTTACTTTCAAGTTTTCTGCATCTGGGATAACAGAACCGTCAAGGTGAGCGTAACGACGGTCAGTATGTGCTGAATGCTCATCGTCTTTTGCCATTTCTGGTGGCAATACATCGTATGAACGACGCCAGATGTGAACTTGCTCGTCACCGAATTCAGCAGCAGCTTCAGCCTTGTCTTTACCTGTCAAACCACCGTAGTGACGCTCGTTCAAACGCCATGATTTTTCAACCGGTACCCACAATTGATCTGCAGCTTCAAGAGCCAAGTTTGTCGTCTTGATTGCACGTTTCAATACTGAAGTGAAGGCAAGGTCAAATTCGATACCTGCTTCTTTGATCAATTTACCAGCATCGATTGCTTGTTGAGTACCTTTTTCAGACAAATCAACATCAGCCCAACCAGTGAAAAGGTTAGCTTTGTTCCATTCAGACTCACCATGGCGAGCAAAAACCAATTTTACCATTTATGGATTCTCCTTTATATTTTGAGGTTTCCCTCTTATACTTCTCTATTTTACACGAAAATGTAAAAAAATGCTAGCTTTTCCACAATCTGTTTACGCTTTCATTCACTTTCATGTAAATTCAGTCTGTAGACCTACCTTTCTTCTTATGAAAAAAAATAAAATCATGGTATAATAGTTGGGCTGAACACGACAGTTCAAAACGATACCATATAGGAGTTATCATGCAAAAAGTAGCTATCGTGTCTGCCTACCGTTCTGCCATTGGCAGTTTCGGAGGTAGTCTAAAAGATATAAACATCGCTGATTTGGGGGCTCAGGTCCTTGAAGCAGCCCTACAAAATAAACACATCCCAGCTGACCTTATCGACGAAGTAATCTTTGGTAACGTCCTTTCTGCTGGTCACGGACAAAATATTGCTCGCCAGATTGCTCTCAAGGCTGGACTTCCAGAAACCACCTCAGCCTACTGTGTTAATAAGGTTTGTGGCTCTGGACTAAAATCAGTCCTCCTGGCCGCCCAATCCATCCTACTAGGCGACAACGATGTAGTTGTTGCCGGAGGTATTGAAATCATGAGCCAGGCTGCCTACCTATCCAAATCCAGCCGTTTTGGCAGCAAATTTGGTCATATCAGCTTAGAAGATTCCATGCTGACAGACGGTCTGACAGACGCCTTCAATGACTACCACATGGGCATTACCGCGGAAAATGTTGCCGAACGCTACCAAATCAGTCGTGAAGCACAAGATGCCTTTGCCTACAGCAGTCAAGAAAAAGCTGCCAAGGCCATTGCCGAAGGTCGCTTCGCAGATGAGATTATTCCTATTAAGCTTCAAAGTAGAAAAGGTGAAAGTATCTTTGACCAAGATGAATATCCTCGTCTGACCCCACTTGATAAATTAGCAACACTTCGACCTGCCTTCAAAAAAGACGGTACGGTCACAGCTGCCAATGCCTCAGGTATCAATGATGGCTGCGCAGTCCTTGTACTTATGTCTGAAGAAAAAGCAAAGCAATTGAACATTGAACCACTAGCCTATATAGAAAGCTATGCAACCAGTGGTCTAGACCCTGCCTTCATGGGCATGGGGCCTGTAACTGCAAGTCAAAAAGCTCTTGAAAAACTTGGGAAAACCCTTGAAGATATTGACTTGTTCGAGTTGAACGAAGCCTTTGCTGCCCAGTCCATTCCCGTTGTTGACCAATTAGGAATTGATCCTGTAAAAGTCAATGTCAACGGTGGCGCTATCGCACTTGGTCATCCAATCGGAGCCAGCGGCAGTCGGATTTTGGTGACCCTCATCCACGAACTCATCAAGCAAGACAAAGAACTGGGACTATGTGCCCTCTGTATTGGGGGCGGTCAGGGAATTTCCCTTATCGTTTCCAATGCACAAAAACAATAACCTATCACTTGTAAACAAAGGATAAACTATGAACATCGGTATTGATAAAATCGGCTTTGCGGCACCCGATTATGTTTTAGATTTGGCTGATTTGGCCCAAGCCCGCAACATTGATCCCAATAAATACAAAGTTGGACTTCTCCAGTCAGAAATGGCTGTCGCACCTGTTACACAAGATATTGTTACCCTTGGTGCCCAGGCTGCCGCAGCTATTTTGACCGAAGAAGATAAGCAGACCATCGACATGGTCATCGTCGGTACAGAATCAAGCGTCGATCAAAGTAAGGCTGCTGCTGTATCCATCCACGGTCTGCTCGGTATCCAGCCCTTCGCTCGTTCCATCGAGATGAAAGAGGCTTGTTATGGAGCTACTGCTGGACTAAGCTTAGCCAAGAGCCACATCGCTCAATTCCCTGAATCAAAAGTCTTGGTGATTGCCAGCGACATTGCCAAGTATGGAGCAGCTTCTGGCGGTGAACCAACTCAGGGTGCTGGAGCTGTTGCCATGTTAGTTACAGCAAATCCACGCATTTTGGTCCTCAACAATGACAATGTCTGCCAGACCCGCGACATCTACGACTTCTGGAGACCAAACTACGACAAGTACCCTCGTGTTGACGGTCGCTTCTCTACTGAGCAATACACTGACTGCTTGACCACGACCTTTGCCTACTACCAGAAGAAAACTGGCAAGTCCTTGCAGGATTTTGCAGCCATGTGCTTGCACATTCCTTTCTCCAAACAGGGACTAAAAGGTCTACAAGCCATTGCCAAAGATGAAGAAACCCTCAACCGTTTGACAGAACGTTTCCAAGAAGCTATCGTCTATAACAAGGTTGTCGGCAACATCTATACTGGCTCTATCTTCCTTTCTTTCCTGTCCCTTTTGGAAAATAGCAGAGCGCTCAAGGCAGGGGAGCAAATCCTCTTCTATAGCTATGGTAGTGGTGCTGTCTGTGAAATTTTCAGTGGTCAGCTGGTGGAAGGTTTCCAAAACCAATTAGAAGAAAACCGCTTAGAAAACCTCAACCAACGCAAAAAAATCAGTATTGAAGAATACGAAAACATCTTCTTCCAAGAAATCAACCTGGACGAAACAGGTACGGCTATCGACCTACCCGTAGACCAAACACCATTTGCTCTTATCCAAGTAAATAAGCACAAACGGATTTATCGTAAATAAGCATTTTACCTATCATTCATTGGAATAATGAATGATAGGCTGATCGAATTTCCAGCACACTTTTCACAGTTAGCGTCAACATCTCAGCGCAGTGGTTGATTGGGTTTAACAGTCCAGTGGACTGTTAGAGATTGGAGATAAGATTTGCAAAGCAAATCTCAGCAATTCGTGTTACCACACTCTAAATCTGACCATTTCGACTGTTGCGAACAATGTTCGCTCTATTTCCAACTTCCAACTGTCTCCCAGACAGTTGGAACTATGCGGGGGCGGGCTAAAATAGTCCAGTAGACTATTTTAGCCCGAGCCTATTGTTTGGAAGCGAGGAAAACTCTTTTCTATCAGTCAAGTTCTTTCCCGCTCCCCAAAACGGCGCCCTTTGGCTCTCATCCAAGGGCGCTTTTCGTTAGAAATTAGAAAGAGGAAATCATGGCCCATTTCTCAGGATTATATAAAAAATCACGTCAAGAACGCATTGACATCCTCCATCAAAACAACACTTTGTCACCTGAAAACCTTGATATCCTTCATAAGGACAAAAACCTTTCTGAGGCCATTGCAGGCAAGATGGCAGAAAATCATTTAGGAACATTTTCCCTGCCCTTCTCAGTTCTACCTGAACTGCTTGTAGATGGACAAATGTATTCTGTCCCGATGGTCACTGAAGAACCTTCTGTGGTTGCTGCCGCTTCCTTCGGAGCCAAAATCATCGCTAAATCTGGCGGTTTTACCACCACCATCCACAACCGTATCATGATTGGACAGGTAGCACTTTTTGATGTTCCTGATCATAACAGAGCAAGACAAGCTATTCTTGACCAAAAGGACAATATTTTAGAAACTGCCAATCAAGCCCATCCATCTATTGTCAAAAGAGGCGGTGGCGCTCATGACCTGACTGTGGAAAGTAAGGAAGATTTTCTGATTGTCTATCTTCAGGTGGATGTTCAAGAAGCCATGGGTGCCAATATTCTCAATAATATGCTGGAAGCCATTAAGGATGACTTGGAAGTACTTAGCAATGGACAGGCCTTGATGGGTATTCTTTCCAACTACGCAACGGAATCCCTGGTCACTGCCCAGTGTCGTCTTGCTATCTCTAGTCTTGCAACTAGCTCGGCTATTGCCCAAGAAACCGCTCAAAAAATCGCCCTGGCTAGCAAACTGGCTCAGCTGGATCCCTATCGTGCTGCGACCCATAACAAGGGGATTTTTAACGGTATTGATGCCGTGGTGATTGCGACTGGAAACGACTGGCGGGCGGTGGAGGCTGGCGCTCATGCTTTTGCTAGTCGTGATGGCCACTATAAAGGCCTATCCACTTGGACAGTTGACGGGGAGCATTTGGTCGGCTCCATCACCCTGCCCCTTCCGATTGCATCGGTCGGTGGCTCCATTGGACTCAATCCCAAGGTGGCAGTTGCTTTTGACCTGCTCAAGCAGCCCAAGGCTCGCCAACTGGCCTCCATCATCGCTTCTGTCGGGCTCTGTCAAAACTTTGCAGCCCTGCGTGCCCTAGTCACCTCTGGCATTCAGGCGGGACACATGAAACTCCATGCCAAATCCCTAGCCCTGCTTGCTGGCGCTGAGGAAGATAAAGTGGACAAACTAGCCCAGCTCTTGCGTCAAGAAAAACACAGCAACCTTGAAACTGCGCAAAAGCTCTTAGCAAAAATGAGAGAACACTAAAAAAGAGGGAACCCCTCTTTTTTTAATCAATTATTTTCTCCATACGGAATTTTTGTGGTTTCATACCCAAACGGTCATAAAAGCGAACAGCCCCCGCATTGTCTGCCAATACATCCAAGGTTAGATTGTGGCAGCCCTGCTCCTTGGCATAAGAGAGAGCAAATGTATACAATTGCTCACCAATTTTTTGACCACGCGCAGAACTAGCCACACACAGATCATCAATATACAAGGTCTTGACTGGTTCTAATACATCACCAGTCGCAGTCGTGATTTCACAAAAAAGATGACCGACAACCTGACCTTCCAGTTCGTAAACAAAAACTGACTTAGCGGGATTGTCCAATAACTGCCTTAATTGTTCCTCAGAAAATTTTTGACCCCCACTCTTAAAAATATCTGGTCGTGCCTGATGATGAACCTGTAAGATATCTTGCAATAATTCATTTAATACTGGAATATCTGATTGTGTAGCTTTACGTATGGTCATAAAAATCTCCTCTTAATTTTGTTCTCTATTATAACAAAAGTTTGTTTTTTAACAAAATAGGTCTAAAGACCGATGAATTATCTGAAAATTCGGTTATACTATAAGTGTATCCTAAAATTTTTCATAAATCTCCTTAAAAATCAGTCTACAAGGCTGGTTTTTTTGTTTTTCCAAAGTTACAAGTACTGTGATACAATTTGTCGATTACCTGTCACAAGGTCACCTACTCTTGTCAGCCGTCTAGCAGAAAACAGAGTTCCCTTGAAAGCTATCATGGACCGTGTCGGACATGCAGATGCTAAGACAACAACCCAAATTTACACCCATGTCACAAAGAAACTCAAGGCTAATGTAGCTGAAATCATGGAAAATTACTGATTTTATGCCCCAAAAATGATGCAAAAAACTTTTTGCTACATTTCCAACCTCCCAGAGTCACTCCCATGACTCTTTGACGCAAAAGGCTTTTGCTTCATCTCCAACCTCCCAGAGTCACTCCCCTGACTCTGGGAGCCCCAAAACACAGAAAAAAGCCCGTCGGACAAGCTAGAAAGCTTGATATGACGGGCTTTTTCATGCTGAATTATTTTACAGCGTCTTTTTAATAGATGATAATTTCATAAGTATTATATAGCAAAAAACCTTGTTTTGATAGCGTTCATAAGTAGTAAAAATGAACAATTCCGACTGGTTAATATTGGTAAGTTTTAAACTTATGCCCCAATTTTGCCCCAACAAGATCTATTATGACTTTTGGGGCAAGAGCCTTAATTCCCTCATCACATCCCCTACCTTCTCCTCGCACACTACTTCCCACGGCCTGACCTTTTCGTCTGGCAAGACGTAATCAAATACCTTGCCATCTCTGCGGACAATCATGACCGTATCGCCTTTAATATGCCCGTCATCTATTGCCTGTTTTAATTCGTCATAATGTAACATAGTTTATTACCTCCTATCTGTTAATTCGCAAAAAATCTGTCTTTTTACTGTATTCTACTGTATTTTGGGCAACAAAAAAAGCCCAGCAGACCGCTGGACTAAAAATCTATTTAAATGTGCCGTAAGGAACGACATTACGCCGATTTGATTCTTCGCCTGCTGCGACATAGCGACGTACACCGCTACGGCTAACGTACGATACCCAAAAGTAACCGTCAGCAATATAGACCGAATCATAATTAAACTGCTCGCCATAAGTGTAAGTAGCCACAATTTTACCGTCAAGACCAGGTTTGTCTCGAACATTGAGCAAAGACACTTTAACAGTCATTGTCCCTTGCTCGTCTTTGTATTTTCCGAGATTGCCACTATTAGACTGAGTTGGTGCTGCAGTAGAGTCACTGTAAGGTGGATAAAACCAGCCGACAAGATTGCTGATTTGCTGACTAGAGTACTGAGCAGGACCACCGACTGACAAATTACCTACCAAGTTTTGCTCGATCGTTTGGACGGTATTGCCACTAACACCGATAATCAATCCTGTGTGCCCATAGTTGATACCGTCTCTAGCCCAGTAATTTTTGACAAAGATAGCCCCTGGACGAGGACGCTCAGAGGTAGGCATATAATGCACATCGAATCCGTGTTGCTTGGCTGATTTAATCAAATCAATCGCATTGCCCCAAAGAGCCTTGCCGAAATATTTGCCACAAATCCAGTTTGGCAAGTCTACACACTGCTTGCCGTACCAACCGTCATAGTCCACACCTTGACCGCGGTTGGCTAGGTCTTTGGCAAAATTAACCACTTCATTTACTGTCGTCATTTATCAGTCTCCTTCCAAGCATCATTCATCTGCTTAACTGCACTTTCGATAAACGTTTCCAATTGCGTCTCAGTCATATAGATATTGTACTTTTCTAGCTGACTAGTAATCCGTCGCTTTGCCATGTCTAACTTATCAACATGATGCTCTTGGTCTAGCTTAGCAATCTGCTCTACTGCATTGACGGCATTCCGTGCCAATATCTCAGTGATTTCTATGGCACGCTTACCACCTTTGGCAATCAGATACTTCTTGACCTCGTGGATTATCGTGCCACCGATAATAGTTAAAATACCTGCTGCAGAGCTAACAATTATTCCTGTGATTTGATTCATCTTTTTTTCCTCCTACGGCATCATCTGCCTATCTCGTATAGTATCCTCTAGCCCTTCGACTTTTTCATTGAGAGCCGAAATGTCGCGACGTGTTTCGCTAGATAAATTATTTACCGCTTCCGTCAATCTGGCCATCTGCGTCTGATTTTCTCTAGCTATCTCAGTGTTGGCTTTCAAGAGCTCTTTGTTAGTCTCCTGAAAGCCTCCCACTAGTTTCTTGTTTGTCCAAGCCTGCGCCACCACAATAAAAATAACGATAATGACCAAGGCGGTCGCTAAAATACCGCTAATCTTGTCAATCGTCCAATCTTGTAGCATGGCTTCCCGGACGATGTCTTGTCCTGGCATAGGCTATGCCTCTGTATCTAAGCCGATTTCAGCCATTTCAACCAATTCTTTTACCTTGTCACGATAACGTTTTGGAACTTGCTCCAAAGTAATCCACCCAAGTTGTACTTGCATTGCAAAATAGTTAATCATCATTGCTTCTCCTCCTGTTATAAAATCTTTAATTCGTTGTAATACTTTCTTCTGTAACATCATCTTCTGCACCCATGACAGATTCAATTAGTTCATTGACCATTGCTGTTGTCATCTTCATCATTTCCTCAACCCGTGTGTATTGTTTGTTAGACCTCTCTAACGATTCGTCAATTTGAGCGATTTTTGTCCCAGCAAAATCCAATTGCACTCGCAATTCTGCGTTGAGCGTTTTATTTTGCTTAATCGATTGTTCTAATTCGTCAATCTTCTGGACAGACTCCGCCATCGCACGGTCAGCGTACTCAGACTTAAAGTGAGCCTCACGAGCCAACTCAACTAGCTCGCTTTCTGGCTTGTCCATGTGGTTGCCCACCACTTTTTCTGTGTACGTTGCATAACCACCCGTCGTCGATGCGATGGCAATTTCAGTATGACTTACCGCTCCGTCTTTATAGATAGGGTATTTCCCTACCACATTCCACGCTCTCATTCTACTACCTCCACGGTCATATCATCGAGTTGCTTCAATAGCGACTCATTGTGTTCTTTTAAATTTGCATTCTCTGCTTCAAGCTCCTGGATGCGGTTAGCAAGAGTTTGCTCTGTATTCGCTTGTTGATCAACAGTCGCTTGCAAACTCTCATTTTGAGCTTCCAGTGTTGCTTTATCAAGCGACAATTGAGCAATATTGATAGCTAATTTTGATTTGATTAATTGGTCCATTTTTTCTCCTCTAAAAAGTTTTAATTACATCACCACGGCCAGTAATGTTTACCAAATGCATAAAATTAGTGTTAAATTGACGCAACCATGCCATTAGGTTAATTTTGGGACCACCATCATAGTTAACGATTAAGTAATCATTTTCGTATCCATAACCGTGTCTCATGCGTATCTCGTCTCCGATTAACTGCACTTGGTCAATTGTTGTGCCACTGTAACGATTAGGGTTAGTTCGGATTACGCGCACGCCGGCAAAACGACCTGACGAATAATCATTTTGAGTACCTGTATTGTCGGCATTTACACCCATAGCGGTATACACACCGTTGTAGCCATCATCTCTAAAATGGATAAAGGCCGACGTGCCATTGCGGGTCCGAAAGAGCGTATTATTTTCGCTCTGGAACTCAATTTTGGCATTATCTTTAAATCGTATAAATGCATCATTAAGACCTATTGTCATGGCTTCGTTTTGAGCAGTAATCGTTTTACCTTTCATCCACTCAATAAATGCATTTTCGATTTTCGCTTTGATAAATTCTGCATCGAGACCCTTGATGTTCGATACATCCAGATTGATTATTTTAGCTATCCCTGCATCAATCTCTCCGATATGTGCCGTACCGATTTGACCATTGCCAATCATGGCCGACTTGATAACACCATTTTTGATATAGGTCTTGTCGCCTATGCTAATAAGACCCTCATTAATCCTAACAGAGCCATCTGGATTTAGGTTAATCTGCCCAAGCACATCGCCAGCCTTTGTCAGGCTTTTGATCGCATAAGACCCAGCAAGCGTGCTGACTTGTGTCTTGAGTCCGTTAGAACCAGACACCTCCTGCACCAGACCGTTAGCAGTCTGAGTAACCTTGCTGACGTTGTCCAAAATACTGCCAGCCGTGCCGACAGCGCCGATAGTACGTGTGTGACTATCTACTGTGTCTGTAACGTTATGCAATGCTGTGACGGTTGCGAGGTCTTCAGGCGCTGGTGACCAGTCAGTTCTAACGTTCCCGCGTTCAACCTTTAATTTTCTGTGTCTAACCCAACCACTTGTCGCACCATCGACACGTAGTCTTGCAGTCCAAAAGCTATTCTTGATGTGATCCTCATTAACGGTCGCTGAATATTTAAACACGTATCCACCTGCGTTTGTATAAGATCGCCACTGGCTAATTGGGAAGTTTCCTGTTCCCCAGCCTGTCACATCTCCGTCTCCTTGCAGACGCATTTGGATATTGCTACCTTCTAATCCTGCTGATACTTCTACGTAAATTTGTATAATGTCTCCAACTTTGAGTCCGTCAGTCAAGACTTTTGCTAAAAGTATAATAACCGAAGTTCCGTCAGTGTTGAATTTGTTGTAGTCCGTATTCCATTCTGATGACGTTTCAAGTGCAAGGTTGCGAGTACCAACTTCTGTAGGTATCAACGCTTTTGTCTCACTAATTGTCCTACTAAAGCTATCTGCCGTTTCTCTGACGAGGGTTTGGACTGTCGTAGATAGCGCATAGGGTTGTAATGCACTATTCGTGATATACCCACGACCTGTGATATTGCTATCTACTTGTATTTTAGTCTGATAGCCTTTTCCAGTAATTGCCGACTCGACTTGTGTACTAGTCAATCGTTTGCTGATTTCAGTCGCATTTTGAGTAATAGCACTCTCTGCACTACTTACTCGACCAGTTAGCGTGTTGTAATCCGTTTGAGATACTTTACTTGATACGTCACTAATCAACTGATTAATTTTAGTCTCAGCAGTCGTGACCTTGTTATTAGTGGTAGATAGGCTAGTCGATAATTGTTCGACACCCGAAGCGGTTTGAGTGATTGTGGTTTTTACACTTTTTACTTCGTCCATCACTTCTTCCGGTGATGGCTCATATGTCCTCGCTACTCGGCCTTCAACAAGCATAACCTCGCCAAAATACATCACAGCCATTTGACCATCGGTAGAGCCATTATTGTCAAAACGGATGTACCCATTATCATTATCACCAGAGTTGAAAGTTACTGTCACGTACTCAGCTTTAATTGGCGAAAACTTCCTCGCTCCAATAAACATATTAGTTGACGTGAAGTTATTAGTTTCGCCAGACTTCCGTCCCAAGAACCAAACATCGCTAGAACTTACTCTGCTTGAAGAAAATGCATAAAATGATATTGTGTAATCTGTATTCCGCTTTACTTCAAAGCGATTGGTAGATGCCGTTACTTCTGCGGTTGAAGCTGTTTGCAACAGAAAGAGTGTCTTTTGGGCGTTGTAATAATAGTTGTGAGTTGCTCGCTTAAAATTCGTAGGGTTAAGCAATGTCCAGAAATCGAGACTTTCTGGGAATCCGCCATTCTTTATCAAATTGCGTCCACCGATAGTCGTCGGGATCTTACCCTCAACCTCGCTAATCTCAGTCCGTATCTGACCAGCGACGGTATCAACCTTCGCGCTTGCGGTGTTGATTTTACCGTCAAGCGTCTGCGTGCTTGATGTTAGTTCAGTCAACTTACGGTCAACAGTGTCTTGATAAGTCGCTAGATTTTGCTTTGTAGTGTCAGCAGTCGTCTTAATCTCATTGAGTTTTAACGTGGTGCCTCTAACATCCTCATCATATGTTGATTTTGCAACATAATTAGCCGATATTGCAGTACGCTCAGCAGTTAACTGTCTAGCCGTCTCAGTCTTAGATGCCTCAAAATACGACTGAGCACGAGTTAATTCACCGTCCTTATATGTTTCAAGGCTTGTTAATCGGTTTGATAACTGCGTAGCTGTCTGATTGGCTTCGGTCTTATTTTGAGTGACCTTACCATCTAACGTGCTGACGGTTGATTGCAAGCCAGCGTAGTTTTGGTCTGCGTTTTGCTTGTATTCTGCGATTTGATTACTTATCTCAATATCGGCCATTTGATGCGCTTGAGGCGTGTTCCCTTCGACTAGCATAACTTCGCCGAAGTACATCACAGCCATTTGACCATCGGTAGAGCCATTATTGTCAAAACGGATGTACCCATTATCATTATCACCAGAGTTGAAAGTTACTGTCACGTACTCAGCTTTAATTGGCGAAAACTTCCTCGCTCCAATAAACATATTAGTTGACGTGAAGTTATTAGTTTCGCCAGACTTCCGTCCCAAGAACCAAACATCGCTAGAACTTACTCTGCTTGAAGAAAATGCATAAAATGATATTGTGTAATCTGTATTCCGCTTTACTTCAAAGCGATTGGTAGATGCCGTTACTTCTGCGGTTGAAGCTGTCTGTAACAAGAATAGTTTTTTCTGCCCATTGTAATAATAATTATGTTGCGACACAATCATCTGTCCAGACCAATACTGAGTATTGGTTGGAAAGGCACTGTTTAATATTAAGTTGCCTCCACCAAGTCTTAAATTGTCAAATTTGTTATTGATGCCATCAATAGCAGTTTGAAAAGTCGCCGACTTGCTGTTCAAAACGTCGATATTCCCAGTGGCAGTATTTAATATACTCTCTGCACTAGCTAACTGTATTTTGGTGCCTGATAAATCATCTTCAACAGCTTTTGTGCGATCAGTAACCGATCCGAGCTCAGATTTAGTCTCACTGACATCTCGTCTAATTGTAGTTACGTCTTCGGTATAATTAGACTTAGCCACATAATCTGTGGCAGTTTTTGTTCGCTCTACTGCAATTAACTCAGCTGTCTTTAATGCACTTGTCGTTAAATATTCTGTTCTACGTGTACCCTCATCATCAACGTAGGATTGTAGCGACGTGACATCCTCACGTATACTGTCGACAGTTGTTTCGATTCTTGCAGTATTCTGCGCCACCTTACCATCCAATGTCAGGTATGAGTTACTTAGACTTGTCAACTGACCATCAATAGCTTGCTTATATTCAGCAAATTCCATTGACGAGTCTTGTAGCGAGCCAGCCCAATCTCTTATTGTGTTTCCTTCAAAAAGTGCCGGCATTGCAACATAAGCCCTGTCGGTTGAGTAGTTACGTCCAATTAAGACAGTTTTAGCCGTAGTACCTGCTGTTTGCGTCCATTTAATCCAGTAACGTTGCCAAGTTGTTGTCAGAGTGATCGTGATTTTTCCGTCAGCATCTGAAGTCACGGTACCTTGGTTACTTTCTGCTCTTGTCGTTGATGCTGGGTTGAAAAAGTAACAATATATCGTCTGGCCATCAACTACTCCTTTTGCATAAAACGTCATAAAGTAGTCCGTTTTATCAGCGACAATGTTCGTCGTTTGGCGGTATATGTCTGCATGATCTGTACCTGCCGAAACACCGCTGGCTACCGTAAAGCCTTGGTAAGTCTCGCTTGTATTATTAGTTTTGTTGATGTTGTAAAAAAGGTCACGAGTACGGTTGAGTAGATTAGTGCCACCAACCTGGATTTTCGATAACGTTGTATAAACACCATCGATACTGTCCTCGACAGTCTTAATAGATTGAGTAGCGTTTGTGACTTCTCCGCTCAAATCATTAACTGTCTTGCTAAGTTGGGTAACAGTCTCTTTCGTACCATTTGCGGTTGCCTCGACTGTGGTCACTCTGTTTTTCAAAACGGTCTGAGCAGTAGCCTGAGCTAAAATATCGTTTTTTGAATTTGCTAAATCAGCAGTTAATGTCTGTGCTTTAGCATCAATTTGAGAGACACTATTCGACAACTCTTGTTTTGCGGACAACAAATCATCTGCGATGCTGTTTGCTCTTATTTCTAGTGCATCTACATCTGTTTGTGCTTGCACAGCCTTAGCATCAACCGCGTTAACTTGATTTTGCAAGTCCGTTTTAGCCGTACTAAGTGCTTGACTGACCGTCGCAACCTGCGATCTTGCATCTGCGATAGTTTCGTCTTTTGACAGCAACGCTTGCGTAATAGCACTAGCAGCATCTGTCTTAGCTTGGTTAGCAAGCTCTTCGACAGACTGCGTTTTGGACAGAATGTCTGCGACCTGTCTGTCGTGTTCCTCAGATTGAGCTTGCATGGAGGTGTTGACTTGAGCGATTTCTTCCGCAATCCTATCGCGCAAAGATTCGCTTTCGTAGGTTCTCAGAATTTCTTCCCAAACTTCTCCAGTCCACCGAAGCATGATTTTGTGTCCTTCGTGCTCTGGATCTGGCTTATACCAAATATCATTGATCAGCACTTTACCTGGATACTTGACAGTAGGGTCTTCAGCACCGTACCAGTTATTATTAAAACCATCGGCACTTGGTAAGTAGTCAGGCAAATTCTGAACAAAATTGGAAAATTCGTTAGTGACAAACTGCTCCACAGCCTTATCCGCAATTGTTTGAGCTTTGGCTTCGTTACTTTCGCCAATTCGGTCTCCAAGCTTGATGTCGCTGGATTGATTATTCAGTCGGTTGAAGGTAATTTCGAAAATCCGAGTATCATAGTCCAGTTTTTTATCGTGCCGAACCACTCGAATGGTATCCCCAACCTTAACCCCCTTCAAATAGACACTAGATGTCTTTAAGGTCAACTGCGGACGAGCAGCATCAATCAAAGCCTTGTAAGTCCGTTCAATCAAGACTTCTGGATTCTCTTCTTCCGAAAAGTCCACAAAGCCGATTTTAGGACGCATAGAGCCATCAGCATTCTTGATACCATACTGCCTTGTCATCAAGGGCAATTCTAGGTATTTCTGCCCTTTAGGCTTATCAACCGGTTTGCCTTGTGTCCTTGACCAAACCACATCTTCAAATGTGATTTTCCGACCGTAGCCGTCACCAGTTTCCTCGCCTTTGCCACGACCGACAAGGGCGGTGAAGATGTTGGTGCGTTCCACCTCTTGCAGTATCTGCAAGGCATTGTGTCCATAAACCACACGCTTACCGACTGCCTCACCGATTCGTTGCTTAAAGTCGATATAACGGGCACCGATGCGATTGCCGTTCATCTCGACAAAGAATTGCATCTCCAAGTCCCAGACTTCACAGACCTTTTTCAAGGCATCAAAAACAGACGTGTAGTAGAAATTGGTACTGTGTGGAGTGGTTTCGCCAACAAAACGAGCTTGCCAGTTGGTACCAGCAAGCAAGTCTGTAATCACATCACGGGCAAAGGCATTCTTTGGACGCTTATCAAAAACAGGCGACTTCCGAAGCTCCTCAATCCCTGACTGGACACCAATCAGAGTTGTCAGACTATCTGAAAACTTCTGAGCCACGTAGAAATAATGAAAGGTATGAGCATCTTCCATGGTCTGAATAGCCATGTATTCGATTTGCTCCAACTCGGCCGTATTCAGCCCTTTCAACTCAACTGTCAAACGGTCAGATACGTAGCGTTCTATGGTTAGTGCGTACTTCTGCAGGGCAGTCTTGACAGCCGATTTTCTGACAATCTTTATCAGCTTCTCATCTTTATCGAATAAATAAATCACGCTCTCTCATCCCTCCAAACTACATTTTTTACTGTGGCATTCTTTGCCGTGATAGTGTCTCCATTCTTGACCGTGAATTGTTCCAGCGGGCTAAATCGATCTAGTTCGCCAAGAATATTCCTACCGTCGTATGTAGCTGTCACTTCATCAGCTCCAAATCTAACCACAATGTCTTTCCCAGCCACATACGAACCAGAGAAAGATAAAATCTTTGTGCCGTTGATAATCTGTACCTGATTGACCGTTCCAGTTGGTGTGACTGTGATGGACTCAGGTAAGACTTCCAAGGCATCTGACAAAGAAACAAGCCCAGTTGAGTTCTGGGCTGATTTTTTCTTATAACCGTCTGGCACAATCAAAGAAAACTTGCTGACAATGGTCAAAGATTTTTCCTCAATATCCTCTGCGCCGTTGTAATAGCCGTAATAGGTGTAAGTTGGTTCGTCTTTGAATGTGATTTCCAAATAGCCACTGCTTGCATGTGTGCGCAATATCTTGTTGAGTTTGGCGAACCTATCTCGCATTTGCAAGCTAGTTTCTGCGCTCAGTTGGTACCTGATTTCCAAGATACGTTCATCGTCTGAAACATCTTCCACCCAGACACCACGACGGCCAGGGACAGACGTTGACTTGACCGATTGATCAAGCAAACCCCTCCCTGTCACCGTCAAATGTCGGTAGCCCTCGACCAGTTGATTGAGGGGCACACCGTTGATGGACATGTTGTCACTAGGCTCGAAAGCCGTGATAGTTCCGTCAACTTTTTTCAAACTAGCGTAATTATACATAGCTTTCTCCTTCCTAGTAATGATCCAAAATCAATTCCATCTCTTGAGCGTTGGTAATATCTTCCGTAAAGGCCCGATAGACGGTATTGCCCATTTTCAGGACAATATCTGCCGCCTGTTGTCCAACAGTAAGTGTGCCACCACTAAAGGACACAGATGGGTCATAGGCCGTCAAACGCCCTAGCTCTCCGTCAACAGCTCCTAATTCACTTTGCAGACTACCAGCCACATCTTGACTTGTAAAGGCTGAGATAGCCCCCTGGGCCATTCCTGCCATTGATTTCAAGACTTTTCCAGTACCTGCTTTGACACCAATCACAAAACCTTCATCCGTGAATAAACCGAACTGGCGGAATACACGAGACGGAGATTTGATACCAAGCAAGTTTTTGGCTGCGTTGATAGCTCCATCAACAGCATCACTTACGGCTGAAATCAATTGACCTGCCGCATTAGCAACCCCTTGGACAAATCCACTGATAAGGTCATCACCAGCACCGATTGCCTGACTGACAAAGTTTCTTGCAGCATTTACAGCACCATTGAAACTATTGCGGACTGCTGAAACAATTCTTGGTCCTGCATTTGTGACTGTACTAACAACTCTGTTCCACCCATCTGAAACAAAATTCTTCACATTGTCAACTGCATTAGAGACAACCGATTTGATATTTTCCCAAGTATTGGACAAGAACGCTTTGAGAACATTCCAAATTTGTTCTGTATTCGCCTTAATCTTGCCCCAAGCCTTTGAAATAGCCTCTTTGACCATGTCAAAATTACCTGTTACCAAACCAACAATGACCAACAGCAAGGCAGCGAAGAACGTTTTTATGCTGTCCCAAGTCAACTCCCAAACAACCTGTATAGTCTTCAAAACCTGACTAATAAAGGCAGCTATCGGTTGCAAGACGCTCATTACTGTATTTTTAATCGACTCCCAAATAGTCGACAGCGTAGAGGAGATTGCATTCCAAATGGTGTCCCAAATTGATTTCAAAAAGTCAAGCCCTGTCTGGATAATTTGACCCAAACCGTCTAAAGCAACCTGTACCAGGGACTTGATACCCTCCCAGACAGTACCCAGAACCCCTTTGATGGTTTCCCAAGCTCCTGACCAATCTCCGTTGATCATCTGCATAACCGCCTTGATGATTCCTAAGACCACATTTAATGCTGTTTCAATGACGACCTTAATCATCTCCCATACAGTGGATATTATTGTTACGATACTACTCCACGTTGTTTCCAGCATTGGACCGATAATCGCCATAACAGTTTCAATAACTGCTTTAATGCCATTCCAAACTGTCTCTGCAGTTTGTCTAATTAGTTCTTGGTTTTCATTCCACCAGGCGACCATTTGGCCCCACAAATCCATAACAAAGGACACCACGGCTTCAACTGCGGTGCTAATAGCTGATTTAATTGCTTCCCAAACTTCCAAGACTTTCGTTCTAAACTCTTCGTTAGTGTTGTAAAGCAAGACAAAACCTGCGACTAATGCAGCAATAACGGCAATGACTGCCCAAACGGGCGCTGTAATACCTCCAATAATGCCACCAAGTGTGCCAAACACACCAGCTACAGCCGTTCCGCCTGTTTGTGCTGCAAGAAAACCAGCCTTCAGTAAACCAAAGGCTTTTGAAACACTACTGATTACTCCGACAATTTTACCGATAGCCCCAACGATAGATCCAAAGACCATCAAAAAAGGCCCTGCTGCAACTGCAATCAGACCAAGCCACTTCTGCCAAGGGGCAAGAGGGAGATTATCCCAGATGGTCAATACAACATTCTTGACATTGCGAACAAAATTCTGGACTGTTTCACCCAGGTTGCTCAATAGACCTTTGATGTCTGCATCTTTCTGACCAAGTCCAGCAACAAGGTTTTGAGCAGCTGCCTTCATTGAGTCAAAAGAGCCGGATACAGTTTCACTGGCTTCTTTGGCAGTAGTTCCTGTAATTTCGAGTCGTTCTTGTGTAACGTGGATAGCTTCAATGAGCTTGTCGAATGGTATATCCTTGACATTTTCAGCAGTTGCCTCAAATTCACCATTTAAGACTCCTGATTCATTGACCAAGCGAGCCATTTCTGATTGAGTACCGCCGTAACCGAGTTTCAAGTTGTCCAACATGGTGTAGTTATCTTTGGCAAAGCCTTGATATGCATTTTGGATGTCCTGGATGTTAGAACCGAACTTGTTCGCATTATCAGACATATCCACGATTGCCATGTCCGCATATCGTGCAGCTTCTACTGTGTCTCCGCCAAGACCTTGAAGCAGGCTAGCAGAGAATGACGTGACCTGTTCCATGTATTTTACACCAGACACACCAGCGCGTTTATATGCCGTTTCTGAATTGGCAACGACGGTACTAGCGGAGTTTTTGAACATGGTCTCAACACCACCAAGAGCCTGCTCTAATCCTGCGTAGGCTTTTACCACTCCGCCAATCGCACCAACCACAGGAACGGTAAAACCTGCAGTCATACCTGCTCCGACAGCAAACATAGAGGAACCAACAGTCGAAAGAGTTTGAGTAACCTTATCAAGACTTGAGCCCGTTTGGTTTCGGAGACTCTTTAAAGACATTTCAGCTTTCTTCATCCCGCTGGTAAAAGATTTGACATTGGCGCTTAATATTGCTTTTACATCAAATGTTGGCCCCATTAGCCTCCTCCTTTCATAGCTTGATTAAGTAGCCTATTTTTGTCAGCCAGGTCAAGAACCTTCCTGGCTGGTTGTTCAGGCTCAAACAACTTGTCAAATTCTTCTTTATGATTATAAAAATCCTCAAAATTCTTATAAGCTGACTTAGCACTTTTGCCCTTGCCTTTAGTAGCCTGGACACTCTGATTGAACCAAGCCTGTATCGCTGCATGGTACCGCCTGTCTTCTTGTTGAATAGCGTAAGCGGTATTGTAGATATAAAACTCCTCCAAAGTCGTGTTGGCCGCCTCAATATAGGTCATGCCGTGCCTAGCAACCAAGAGAGCAATCGCTTCATCGTAACCAAAATTTGACGTCGATGTTTTTCTTTCCCCTACTCGACTAGGTTCATGGCTTTTTTGAGTAGGGGTGATGTTTTTAACTCGTCCACAATCTCCTGGATAGTCTGATCATACTTGTCAGTTTCAATCAAGTCTTCCAGGTAAGCTTCGATAGCCTCGTTACTTGGCTTTTGATGTTCGTTGACCGTGCCAGCCTTGATGATGTCTACAAAGGCCATCGGGTCATTAAGGGCTTGCCCTGCGTTAAAGAGGGTCATGGCACCGTAACCTGTTTTCATGCCTTCAAGTTCTGCTGAGTGCTGTTTATTCATTTCACGCAAAAAGCCGAGGCCAAAGCGTAGTGTGTATTCACGTCCACCAATTGTTAAAATCATTTTGTAAAACTCCTTTTAAAAAAATAAGGGGCATAAAGCCCCTAACAGTCATCTAACCTAGACACCTACACCAGTTGCATCAGTTTCTTTTGCAAGTGTGTGGTAAGCGTATTGTGCAGCTTCAACGGCTGCCTTTTGCGTTTCAGTCAATGAGTCAACAGCTTGAACACCGTTGCCATCAATTGCCATTTCATAAGACAATTCAACCTTGTCATCAGAAGGCGCTGAGATTTCAAAATTCTTGAAGTAGCCTTGGTAGTAGTCAACGTCATAGACTGTTTTACTGTCTTCAACACGGGCGCTCCCAAGATCCACCTGCCAAACTTCAACCTTGTCTTTAGCCAGGTACCATTTACGCATTTCCTTCCACATGTTGACCGTGTCAACATTTTCACGGTAGGCCAATGAAGTGAAGTCAGCGCTGGTTTCGCCATCTGAAATGCTGTTCACAACACCATCCTTTGTGCTGGTGCTCTCAACTTCTTTTTCAGAGTTGATTGTGTGTTCCGTTTGAAAACGGACTTTGCCTGCATCTTGTTTCTTCTGGTCAGCTACTCGACGGAAGAACACGATCAGGTCTTTTCCTTGAATTAACATCTATTTCTCCTTTTTGGTGTAATCAAAAGTAAAGTCCAGCACAATGTGGAGCAAGGGCTGGACATCCGTATTATCTGGGATAATTTGCTTAGAGGTTGAAGCATGGTGTAGGTGGTAATCATAACCATCATGGGCACGCTTGACCTCACTTTCTAAATAGGCCGAAATATCGTCCAGATTGGCCCTATCCTCCCTCAAACCGTAGAGGTGGACGGTTTGTCTCAATCTGCCCAGAAGGTCCTTATTTGGGCTTTCTGTGCCGTTATTTTCGCCTATGTATACAAAGGGATAAGCACTCTTTGCATCTGGCAAGAAATCATAGGTCGCAACCCTAATGTTACTGATAGCAAACAGCCGTCTGAATAATGCATGAGTAGGGGTCATTTGAAAGCTCCTTTCATGACATCGGTCATGTCCTTTTGGAATTGAGGTTGAATCTCTTCAACAGCTGGACGCATAAAAGGTGTACCAGACTGAAAACGGGTCCCGTATTCCTGATAACCAGAATACACAGCCTCAGCATGGATATGAGCCTCCATACCTGGATAGGATGTGGTGATATGGTCCTTCAGAAAACTAGTATCGACTGGTGCATTCTTCTTAGCCAAAGCCTTCGTCTTTTCCCCGTTGTTCTTCAGGACTTTCAAAGACTGCTCTACAGCCTTTGGATGAGCGTTGCTAATGGTTGCGACCAACTTTTCCATGCCTTGCCACTTGATAGCCATATCAACCACCTACCTTCTTGAGCCTGACAGCTCCCTTGATAGGGGCATCAATCTGATCCATAGGAATGTACTTACCATCATCATAGATAGCGGATTGAAACGGCTCTTGTGCTTGCTGAAAACGGCAAATCATGACAACATCTGTCTGATTGCCATACTCTTTCAAGACCTTGGCCTGTTGGATGAAGTTGACCAGGCAGGGCACAACTTCTTTTTGACCTTCAGCAGCCTCATAGCTATCTGTTTCAGGATTGTACTTTGGCTGTTCGGCTTCCCTGATCAAGGTAATGCGGTGAGGTGTCTTCATAGAAACATCACCTTGCCTTTCTCTCTTAGAGAACCATCAAGACCAAAATCCTTGTTCAGAATTTTTATGTAGGGTTTAAAGAGGTCATCCAGTTCCTGGTAGGTGACTGAATAACCGTCCACAGTCTCAGAGGTCACGGCTTCAGAGCCTTTGCGACCATAGAGCTTGTAAACCACATTCTCAATCATGAAATTGTATTTGGCATCAATTTCAGTTGTATCTGTCAAGAGCTTAAAATAACTTTCAGCATCGTCAACCAGGTCTTCAATGAGGGCCTTTTCTTCTGTATCGTCAGGGGCAATACCCAACCGACGTTTGATTTTTGCAAGCTGGGCATCTGTCATATTACTCCCCTTCAGCACCATCAAGCAAGGCTTTCAATTCATCCTTGCTAGCACGGGAACCGTATTTGATACCAAGCTCATCCAGTTTGGCTTTGAGTTCCTTTGTATTCAAATCACTTTCTGCCTTGGTATCTGGGGACAAATCCCCTTCAGCACCATCAGACTCAATGACACCTTTACCAAGCAATTCCTTAATGCGGTTATCAGATACTGTTAAATCTGGACGAGGATAGGTTTCGCCTTTTTCATACAGACGGTTATTGTCCTTACTGTCCAAAATATTCTTTGTTACGATATAAGCCATAAATCAGCTCCTTTCTTAGACACGCTCAGCAGCTGTCAATTTGGCAAAGGCATCTGTCTTGGTGATCATCACTGCAATATCCATTGTGGCACGGATGGCAATCATTTCTTGTTCGAAGAGGTTTATTGGTGTACCGTCAGTATTTGTGATGGTAGAAATCTGACCTTCTTCTGAAATCTTGTAGTTGATGTTGTAAGGAACACCATAGATAAGATTATCAAAGTCACCAGCAAGCAAGTCACCTTTTTCAAAGTGTGCAGATTTGAGGTCAACCGTGGTGATGCCGTCGATGGTGTTAGCAGCCTTGTCATAGATAGACACTTTGTTGCCGTCACGAGCTTCACGAAGTGCGGAACGGTTTTGAATTTTAGACACGAACGCATTCGGCTCAACATCTGCATCATAGAGAGTATCTTGCAACTTCAAGATGTTGTCGTAATTGATAGGACCGCCAATAACTTTATTTGCATCTTTAGCAGCCTTAGCAACTGAGTTTGCAAAAGGTGTATCACGACCAAGCAGACCAGCTTCATCAATTTTCTTGTAGAAGGCTTCAACGATCTGTGGCTTCATATCGTCAAAGAACTTCTTCCAGGTGTAGTTTAGGGCTTCACGGGATGTCACCAAGATGATACCAAGCTTGTGAGCTTTCAGGGTTACTGGAACCACCTCTGGCTTATCAGTCTTGATTTTCTCAGTTTCATTTACCCAGTATGCTGAAATTCCATCCGTTTGAACATAAACGGTTTTTTCTTGCTGGCCATCCATTTCTTGGTACTGACCAAGTTGCATCACAAGGGAATTTTGAGCAACATCTTTCATTATGATGTCGGTAAATTCTTTGTGCAAAGTCCCATCTTTCTTTTGAGAAACCAGGACGTTTTCAGGGTTAAAAGTTTGTACTGTCATTTATTGACTCCTTATTTGATAATGCGAGAGTCTCGGAAAATGTCGCCAGGACTCTGTTTGCTAGAACCACCGAAAGAAGACGACACTTTGGGAGGTTCGGACTGCGTAAATTCAGCTTTGATTTCGCTGATGATGCTTTCAAAGTCAGCAATTGCCTGCAAGGTCCCGTCTGCGGTGTCTTTAACCACAAATCCAAGCACCTTGTCATTGACTGGCAATTTTCGCTCTGAAAGTGTTTTGATAGCTTCGTCTGTCAGCTCACGCTTGGTTTGTTCTTTCTCAAGGTCAGAAATCTTATCAAGCAATTTTTGCTTTTCAGATTCAGCTACTTGTTTGCGATACTCTTCCAGTTCTTTACCTGATAGTTCGTTCTCAGCTTTGTACTGTTCAAGAGCTTGTGCAATAGCTTCTTGTGTCGCCTGGGCATGCTTTTCTTCTGCCTGCTTCAAGCGACGCTGCATTTCAGCAAGTGAGACTGTTTTTTCAGGTTCTGGCGGATTGCTAGCCTGTCCGTTTTGACCTTGTTCAGGATCAACTGCTGGATTGTTATGTTCTTCTGCCATGTTCTGGCTCCTTTCTTTTACGCTTTAACGTGCAACCTCCACGAACTCATGCAGCCTTTAATGTCATCAGCACGGTCTGGACAAAAAGAAAACTGGTCAATTTCGACCAGTTTAGAGTAATTTAAAGTAGTTTATAGCAGTCTTTCCTGCTGTCAAGATGTCGGACCACCTCCTAATCTTTGATTGCTCTGTTCGATACCTTGGCATAGACATCTACATAGGTTTCTGCCTTATCACCATTGTGAGTTACTTCCGCATAGTCGCCACATTTTTCATCAGACTTGATTTGATTAGTGCCAACTAATGCTTTCCAATTTTGCAACGTTTTGCTAAACCACACGACGTAGCAGTCTTCTGGTTTGATTTCACGACCTGACAGACGTGAAAGTTCTTGAGATGCCAATTGTTTTGCTTTTTCTAACATATTTTTCTCCTCTATTTTTTACTAAACCAAGACTTCTTGGTATTGCTATCAGCTACTTGTTTCTCGATTTTATCAAACCTCTCATTAGTAGCCCGGGCATTGCGTTCGACGATTGAACGTAGATCAGAAATTTCATTTGCCTGTTTGGCATTTTCATTAAGTAGATTTTTAATGATGTTCAATGCAATATCAACAGCTTCTTTAGTCCCCCGAACTTGTTCAAACAGTTCACGTTTCTTTTTGATACGCTTATTCATGAGATTTATAGTCTCCTTTCTTCAGACCAGAAACAACTTGAATATCTGGTTTGAACTCAGATATTTCTTGCAAGGCTTTCTGATAGGCCTGTTGGGTCTCATCAACATTCTTCAACAAACGTTGAAGCTCTTCTTGGTTCTCCCAGTTTAGCGACAGGTCAATTGAACAACTAGCCATTGTAACCTCCTTTCCAAAGCCAACTGAAATCATTATCAGTAAGCACTTGATATAAAATTTTACCAATGCGGTCAGCCTCTTCTTCTTCGTGTTGACCATAACCAGCTTCAACCAAAATACCGTGAGTTATTTCGTGAATAAGTGTTTGGTCTTCAATTTGCTGACTGGTAGAGTCGTCAAGCACAATCTTACCTGTCTTGTACTCAATATGCCCCCATTCACCAGATTTACCTTGTAGGTCTGGTTCCTTGCTGACTTCATAAACTATACCGCCAATTTTGACAGTTTCCATACCTGGTTTCTTATCTCTGTTCATTCTTTACCTCTTTTCTTGATAATAATGATTATTTGAGTTATAATTTAAGTAAGAAATAGAGGTTTTCCATCTCCCCTTGAAACAGCTTGCTGCGGTAGGAGGTGGGACACCTCTATTTTTCTTTTGGTTCAATAATATCAACTAGCTTGTCAGATTTTTTGATGAGCGCTGTGTTCAATCCACGACGGCCTGATTTATAAACCTTATCAAGCAGCTCAAAAATTTCATCTTCGGATAATGGAGTGTTTGTAATGTCAAATACAATGTTTTCAGATTGTTCCTTGGCTTTTTTTGAAGCGTTATCAATGACATTTTTGCCACTTCCTGAAATTTCTTTCAAATCAAACTTTACACCATCAACTAGATAATCAGGGGTAGAGATATTTTTAGGATAATCGACCCTTGGAACCATTTCAACATGACGACCTAAAAGCTCAGACAGCCATTGTGCTGTCTCTTTTTCTTTTGGACTATAATCTAACACAACATTGCGACCATCCACTTGATATTTCTTACCGCCATGTTCCCAAAAATTTCTGTCAGTAAGTTTTGCTTTAGCAGGATCCACATTGTTCAACCACTCATCTTTCACAGAACGGTAATTTTTGCCGTCGTGAGGGGTTTGCTTCTGCCGTTGTCCTGAAATCTGTTTCTGACCTGCTTTCTTAGCTTCAGCTTTGTCATCCTCTCCCCAAACACCATTCGACGCTTCACGGCCAAGCGTGCTACCACCTGCTTTATACTCCATCTTGATATGACCATAAGAAGAACAGCGACAATTGGGGTGCATAGGATACATGTTAACCCCTTTTTCCACATCCTCAATTGGAATAGCTACCTTGTCTAAAGGTCCACACAGGTCACACGCTCCAGGTTCTGCCACGAAAATCATGTGAGTAAAGCCGTTATCTTTGAACATGCTGTACTGCGTGTCAGCGTTAATCCGTGCAATCTCAGTCTTTAACAATCGTTTAGCATTCTGTTCACTGGTGCCGTATTTCTTGGCCAGGCGCTTCATTTCCTGCTTGTAACCCATCATGTCTGTAAAGATACGGTTAAGCGAACCAAACACCTCTCTCTGAAGCGTGGCACGAAGTCCAAGACCGCCCCATACTCTAGCAGAAAATTTCTGACCGTAGAAATCAGCGTCTAAAACGCTCTGCATGCGCTTTTTCGCTCCGCTGGATGAAATACCTATAATACCTGCTTGACGCTTGTATTCGTTCAAATATTCATCTGTCCGTGCCTTATCAAAGACCTCGTTAACCTCAGCAGTCAAATTTTGGATTTCAAGAGTTAATTCTGCTTTCAAAAGCTCCAATCTGCTGACCTTCATCTTCAGATTGTATTCTCTCAACCAAGCATTAGTCCTAGGACTGAAATCTTTCTCCCTGACCGCTTTGGCAGCCTTGTCATTGAACTTGGTCACATCCATTTCAGAGACACGCTTCATGGCTTCCTGCTTGGTCAGACCTTCCCTTCTGGCATATCGCATGTAAAAGCCGTCAATTTCCCTTTGCATACGGTCAAATGACTCTTGATAGATTTGTGCCAATACCTTGTCACGATCCAGGTCACGCTTCATCAGCTCAGCTTGGGCTTTTCGCTCTGCATTATACCGCTGATTACTTGTTATCCGCTTGTCCGTCATCTGAATCACCTACAATCTGGCCAACTTCAAGATCACTGGAACCGCCCTGTTTCAAAATCCGACCTTGTTCTGTCTTGTAGTCGGTAAAGCTAGCATTTTCCATGAGCGTTTCTTGAGAAATCTCACCGCCTGCTTCAATGTAGGCCTTGATTTCCGTCCAAACATCTTGAGGGATATTAGGGTGGAAAGTAAAGGTCAACTTGTTAGCTTCAATCACTGGGGCGCTGATGGCTTTGTGAATGTTGCTGATAAGTTCATACCTGCGACGCAAAGCCTTTGTGAAATAGGTTTCCTTGTCTTTTCTGACCTGTTCTAAACCAATCATCTTGTAAAGCAGGGCAATACCTGATGATGTGGAATTGAAACGGTCATCATCAAGATTTGGGATTCTACTAAAACGGTGAATATCATTTGCAAGGCGATTTTTATAGGCCTCTGTGCCGTTGACATCATACTGTTTGTAAATGTAGTCAGCGTCCGCTGTTGTCTGTTGACCTGTTTGAGAAATTCCAGTCTTCAAAAGAAGCATGTTTGCATCTTTCATTTTGGCTGCACTTTCTGGGTCAAGGTTGATACTGTCAAGATCTCCCTTAATCAACAAAAGAGCATCATTCAGGTCACTCATATAATTAGCCGTGTCTGACTGGCCAGCATCATAGGCATCTATCAAGGAGAGTTCACTTTCATAATCTCCCATCCGGAAACGGTTGTTCCACCATTCGACTACTGGCACATCATTGTAGCTGTGTTTGTTTGCACCTTCCGAAACCAACCTCACTGCGTTGTGAGAAAATGGCTTGTAGGTGATGACCTGGTCCTTAGTATAGACGGTCATATTGACCTTATTGTCATAGACTGGCAAATGCACCGCTGCAATGATGTTCTGTTCAACAGTCAAATCACGTATGACAAACATTTCAAGTGGACTAATTAAGACCACACGATCAACCTTGTCCTTGTCTCTGAAATGATATTCATAGGCCCTGCCATAAACCGAGGCATCAAATGCCAGATCACTGTTTAGGGCATTGATGTCATTTTGCCACTCAATTTCTTTAAGGGTTTTGAGTTGCTCATCATTACCATCAATTAACCCTAGGGTCACGGGATTTCCAATGACGTAGCTTGTAGCGAAACTGGAGATATAACCACCCCACTTATGTCTTACTCGGTAATCTGCCTTTTCATCATCAAGGCGACGGTGTCCAGCCAAAATGCTGAAATTGTTCCCTTGAGCATATGAAGCAAGAATCTTCAAGCGGTTCTTCTGACTACCAAAAAAGGCTGCCAGCATATCCCTGAAAGCCTTCCTACCCTTGTCAGTATTCAGCAGATCATCAGAACTGCTGAACCTGAATTGTTCATTTGCCAGGTTATCAAAAACCAGGCTGTCACTTCGTGTTTTCGTCACGGTGTCAATGCCGTGTTCAAATTCGTTTATCTTGTCCACTGCTTACCTCCTGAACAGTCTATTGATTTTCTTGATTGTCTTATCAACGTCCAAGTCTTTCTTAGCCTGGTAAATTCTATCTTGGATAGCATACCTAATTGCATCTAGGCAGTGGTTATAGCTATCAACTGGCTCATTGATGTACTCATTTGTTTTCTTGTCCTTCTTCCATGTGTAGTTTTCCAATTCTTCAATGGTCTTGACACATCTTTCATCTACAACAATGTCATATTGCAATATGTACTGAATACCCTGCATCACTGACCCTGGTCCTTTGAGAGCGTCAATCACTCTGCTGATGCCACGGTTTCGCAATTCCTGATTGGATTTTTTTTCAGCTGAGTCAGCCCTGATTTCTTCCTTGCCATAGCCCAGGTTTTGAATAGCCTCAGCTATCTTGTCATTGGTCAAGTTCTTTCTCACATATTCTTCCATGATGTAGAGCTTTCTGTTTTCGTCATCAATCTTGACATGCAAAAATGCTGAAGGGTCATTGATGAAACCATAGTCCAGACCAAAGTAAGAGGGCAGATGTGCCAGCTTGTCCTTGTTAAGCAGCCTTTTCTCATATTTTGGAAAAACCAGCTTGTCCAGGGTTGCAAATTCCCCCAGGGCATAAATCTTGTAATAAGCTTCATTCCTGTTAGCAAGTTCCTCAATGTTCTCCCTTGTCACATCGTCTAAGAAACGATTGTCTTTGTAGGTTGTTTGATAGATAACTGTGTTTTTGGGACGCTTAATAAAAAACGCATTAAAAACCCAATTCACTTTTGAAACTGGGTTGAACATGAGATAAATTTGTTTTTGTTTGTGCTTGCGATCACGTAAACGAAGTGTAAGCTGGGTATAATCGTCCAATGTGAACTCAGACGCTTCTTCCATAACCACATCTGATATGCCTTTGATAGACTTTATTTTCTCAGGGTTGTCCAAACCTTTGAAAATGAACTGTGCACCATTTGGTAACTCAATCCTGTATGCTGAATTGTTGACCTTGCACTTGTCTAGCAAGTCCCAGGCATCTAAGCACTGTTTGACATCCTCAAAGATTGAGTCATAGACCGTTGAACCAACCTTGCGTAAAAACAGAACCTTGCGAGGATGCTTCCAGTCTTTGCAAGCCTTGTAAACAACCTTCTGAATAACACCGTGACTCTTACCAGATGAAGCGCCGCCGTAATGAACTTCAGTAAAAGTTGAGTAGTCATTGAGCTTATCATAGATATGCTTGTTGAAGACCCTGCTAGGATATGGGATTGAGATTTGAATACTTAGCTTTGGTCTAGTCTTCGTCAGCATCCCACTCACCTACCTTGATTTCAATCGTTCGTTGAGTGATTTCTTGCTTATCAACAAATAGACCATAACGCTTACCGAGATCAACAGCAGCACTTTTCCTAGTTGAAACGCTAGGTTTTGCCATGACCATCCGCTGAGTACCCTCGCCGTCCAGGATAAGCAAAGGCTCCGTGACCTCTCCACGCATAACGGAAGTGAGAAACTCTAGGACTTCCTGCTGATCTGCAACCCGTTCAGACTGCAACTTTTCCAGCTGTTCATCTATATAGGCTTTGACCATAGCATTTGATAGCAATCTACTACCATTTGCTTGAGCAACTGCATCCTTCTTAACATTCGGATAGGCTTTTTTATAGGCCCTTGTAGCGTTCAAACTTATAATGTACTCATCAGAAAAAATCTTCTGTTTTTCGGTCATCCCATGTCCATCACCTCCAATCAAAAATAAAAAGCCACACTTCGTTGTGTGACTTTGCTTAGACTTCCAACTAAGCTGTGTGGGTTTGCGATGTTACTGTTGCCACATCTAAGAATTGTGCTGTTTCCAGCTAGGTTGCCACCACATTTTAACAACTTAGGCACACTGTAACAGTTGACTGCCATATTGTTTATACGACAAGTGAAGGATTCGAACCTCCAGCCTCTTGGTTAGGAGCCAAGCGTTCTGCACATGCGCTTCTTTTTGATGCGTCCACCAACTGCCTACGCTTTGAACTACCTTGTCTAAAGGAGAGTATGGGATTCGAACCCATGCACCGAAAATTCGGCCTAGCAAGGTAGCAACCTGCCCTCTTTAGCCTCTTGAGTAACTCTCCATAACAGGCAAGGCTTACTGCCTTACCCTTAATTCTTGATACTACCATTCTAGCAGAATATAAAAACTGTGCTAACAAGTATTGATTTGTTCAGTACGGTTTTGTAAAGTTCAATTTAGTTCCATTTGTTCCAACACATCATTCAACTCACAGATAGCCGTATTCCTCCAAGTATAGAAAGTGGTTCTACTGATACCCATTTTGTCACAAACATCATCAACATACATCTTAGTAATGTAAGTCATTCTGAGGACTGATCTGCTCTTTGGATTTTTCAGCTTGTTAATCAATCTACCAAGTTCAAGTTTTCTGTTAATAACTTCGTTAGTGTCTTGTTCAATCGCCTCTTTCATCACGATCAGCTGGGTATAGACATCATCAACCTTTTTAGCCTGACCACCCTTGACCTTGTCTGCTGTCCACTTGGGGCTTGAGAGCAAACCTGCCTCAAGCTCATTGATTTCATCTATACGGCTTTGAATATCCATATCAAGATTTTGTAGCTCATTCAAGAGCTCTTTAGCCTTGTTCACTCTCTGTCTCCTTTTTGTGGTATAATGTATATGAGTTATTACCACAGCCAGGGCAGAGAGTGCCTTGGCTTTTTTTTATAATCTTGAAATTCCGTAGTATTCATAGCCACAATATTCAGAGCAAAAACCATATGTATTAAAATACTTATCAAAAACTCCTATTTTATCTTCACAGACTGGACAATGTGTCCGACGGTATCTTTCTTCTTTGTTCAGGCCGTTCAGCATTATCTTTTTACGTTGTCGCTTGTTCATTCTTCACCTCACAAAAGTCAATTTCATCAAGTTTTAACTGATACAATTTACCACCAAAACGAACAACTGCAACTGGATATGAAACCTGTCCAGCTTTATAACCACCAACCATTGGGCTATCTCCGTGAGTATAAGAATATTGAAATACTCCAACAAAATCAGCTCTTTCCCAATATTTACCCATTTTTGCCAAACAAGGCTCTTGTTTTTCTGTCATCCTAACTTCCTCTTTTCTTCAAATAATCAGGTATTGGGTCACCAACTTTGATAGCCTCGTACTGTTCTCTGGTAACCAGAAACTTCCCGTAAGCATGAACCGTGACCGTGTAGCGTCCTTCTATGATTTCCTTGTCTGTGATTTGTCCTACCATCACACCGTCTGCATTATCTACCTGATAAATAATCACTGGTTGCTGTTCGTTTTTAGCGGTTTGATAACCTACTTGGTAAATCATGTAGATAAATCCTAAAGCAGCAAGCAGCACTATAATCATACTTGCTGTAAATTTTACGGTATCTTTCACTCAACTTACTCCATCTTCACACTATACAACCGCTGACCTAGATACCTAGCTTCAAGGCCTGATTTGCATTTCAAAGCATCAGCTTCATTTTCGAAGTAATGCGTTTCATCAACTACCATGTGATCAAATAATACTGTTACTGTATATGCCATTTTTACTCCTTTTTATTCATTTTTTTGCATAAAATTAAACTGTGACACTGTGACATCACTTTTCCAAAAACATTTTTTATAAAAAACGAGAATCCTATTATACTGGGCTTTATAGCACTTACTATTTTTATTAACTTAAATATTTAAATAATGGTGTCACAAAGTTATAAAAATAGGTTATAACCTCAATAATATCAAGGGTCCAAAGGGTGTGACATCACTTTTTTTATTTTATTATTAAAAATACACCTAAACCCTTGATACATAAGGCTTTATAAGGTGTGACATCAATGATGTCACAGTGATGTCACATGGTGTCACATTTTTTAGATTCTGTGACATCAAATTAACTTTTTGTGACATCAAAATTTATTCACTATTTCTTCGAAAATATCCTCGAAATTGTTTTCCAGCAACACGGCCTCTTCGGTACTCCCAATCCTGGTTGTTGTCCATAATCAGCTTAATCTTCCGAGCTAATTTATCTCCTTTGGCGACATCGATGTCAAAAACATTCTTCAGAATCTGCTTCGATGACACACTTTCTTGCGGTTTAACACCTTCGTAAATAAAACCGGCATCATTCCGATATATACCATTGTTGAAATATGCCCATGTGTACTGATGCTGTTGAACTACGGACATACTATCCCACTCTTCCGGAACTAGCATATCCAAATAATCATAGATTTGGTTTTCTGCCTCATCCCGATACGTAAAGCGTTCCTTGTAAACTGCCAGCTCATCCTCGAAATCTTCGTCAAAGGTCAACGTGAAACCTTTTTTATAAATCGCAACTGCCTCACCCCACAACTGCAGGACATCATCGTCCGTCATGTCGAATGGCTTGACGAATTGTTTAGATGCATCCACCAAGACCGGTAGAAAACGACGCTCACCAGTTTTATCGCCCAGGTACTCGACCTTGTTGCTGGTCCGAGCAATCACAAAGTTCTTGGGAAACTTTTCAGCACGACGACCATAGGATCTACGGAATGTCAAATCGGTCTTGGTCACAAAAGCCTTGAGTTCATCGAAGGTTGTCTTCCTGCTGGCCACCATCTCGTCGTCATTGACAATCAGGGATTTTAGCATAATCTCGTAGTTGTCCTTATCCATGAAATCCTTAGCAGAATCCGTGTACCAGTCAACTGCAATCTTTTGCAAAAAAGTTGTCTTACCTGCCCCCTGGCCACCGACCAGGTCAAGAGTGTAGTCAAACTTTACCCATGGATTGAAGACCTTGGACACAGCCCCGACAAAGAACATTTCTGCGATTTTTTGGACATAGATACTGTCTTCAGCGCCAAGCCAGGTCTGAAAGACTTGATTCAAGCGTTCCTTATGATCCCAACTATCATAGGCATGTTCCATGTATTCCTGGACAGGATTATAGGTCTTTTCAGCAAAGAATGCCTCAATACCATCTTGCAAAGCCCTGGTCCTGAACACCACCTTGAAATGATTTTCTAAGTAAACACTGAGATAAGATTCAAATGCAGAGGGCAACTGACCTTTTCTTATGCTGATAGCATCCAATTTGACATCCACCACAATCTCATGTTCTCCAGTAAATTCATTGTGCCGGAGGAAATCATTGAGTTTGTTATCACTCTTCATGGCCAACAGCACGTTTCGAGGACTGTCTGAGACAATGACATCAATCTCAACCTTTTCTCCGTTTTCATCCAAGACCTTTTTCTTCGTCCTGGTAAATTGCTTAATTGAGATATTTACAACATCACCAATCACTGCCACCTCCCCTCATGTGTTTTTGAATCATACTATCTACTGTCCGACTAAGCTCTCTGTCACTCAGCGGATCAGCAGAATTATTATTCGCAATCTGTGCCAATTCCAAAACACAATTTGGGTCAACACTTCTGGCCAATAATGTTCCAGCAAACTTGGCTGCCGTATCGTTTCGACTACCTTCCTCACCAAAGCCTTTGACAATCATTTCAAAGACCTCCGTGGTCCGATTTCGCTTGCCTGCACCATTCCGAATTTGATAATAAATGTCATCAAGTTCGCTTCGGTTGTTCTTTTTTAGATACTCCTGCTTAATGGCCATGACTAGCGCTCGACTGGCAGTGACCATTGTCCCGCCTTCTTTTGACTTTTCCAAGTCCCATACATACTCCCCTTTGGGTGTTTTTGACGGAGCGACCAAAACATAGTTATTTGGATGTGCTTTGACATCGACACCAGGTAGGAATCCAATCATCTGCGTCATGGAAATATCTGGATGCTTAAAGTAAAAGATATGCTTGCCGCCGCTGGCAGTCTTTGCTTGTAATGTCGGAGTAATCAAGTTGAGATGTTCCCAGTTGGCCAGACTCTCATATCCGTTGTGTTTCCCATGCAAATCAACATCGATTACGAAGAATTTGTCAGTCCGGACAGCGATATTACTATCCGGATACTGATTCCAAAAATCTTCAATTTCCTGCGCGGTCATTGCTGGTTTATCAGCAAATTTAATCATCGGTTGCTTATTTGAAGGGCTTACAGGAATTACAGAAAAGCCCTTTTTTTGATAAGCCAAAGCCGCTTTTTTCATTCCCATCTAGCACCTCCTAGAACGGCAAATCTTCGTCTTGGATATCCATTGGGCTTGAATTTCCAAATGAGCCATCTTGAGAATTCGACTGTTGTCCACGGCTTTCCAAGAGTTGGAAACTTTCTGCAACTACCTCAGTCACGTAGACACGTTGCCCTTGTTGGTTATCATAACTACGAGTCTGAATGCGACCTGTAATTCCAATCAAGGCACCTTTTTTAGCCCAGTTTGCCAAGTTTTCAGCTTGCTGACGCCAAATGACTACATTGACAAAGTCCGCTTCACGCTCGCCATCTTGATTTTTGAAATTGCGGTTGACAGCCAAGGTAAAAGTCGCAACAGCCTGGTTTGACGGAGTGTAACGAAGTTCTGCATCACGAGTCATGCGACCTACCAATACTACGTTGTTAATCATAATTTATCCACCTTCAATGCCTTTCTTACCAAATATTCATCAATCATTGAGTAGTCTCCTGGAAAAGATCTTTTTAATGGTTGAATGACTTTCTTAACAATTTCTTTCAATGTCATTCCATGGATTCTAATCCAATGGAATTCTTTTTTCGTGTAATTATAAACGCAATCAATCTCGCCGCCTTTATAACACACGCCCCAAACTTCGCCTTTATATTTGTAAATCAAGATTTCGTCATAGATATCACCTTGAATTACAATTGGACGTTTTCGTCCGAGTTCTGTATATCCCATTATTCCGTTCCCTTCGCTTTCTTTGTTTTTGCAATCAGATCTTGTGCTTCTTGCAGGCGGTCGGCTGGAATGCTTTCGATTTTATCCACTCCAAGCTGGCCAATAAACCACACTCCAACAGTATTAACCGGACCGCCTGAAGCCTCCGCAATATTCTTGATGTCTTCACGTAGCTTTTTCGCTTGAGCTCCTGTAATGTACTTAACACTGCCAGATGCTTTCTGATTCTGTTTCGGATTTGATGCAGGTTTACTTTGCGCTGGTTTCTGAGCTTGTGCTTGCTTTCCAGTTTGGTTTGCAAACTCATCCGTATCAGGATCCTTGTTATCATCAATGGCAAACAACCCGTTAAGAGCATATTTTCGAGCGTAACTGGATGCAGTTCCGGTGATCTGACTACCATCCATACCTTTCTTTGTATCTTCTTCCCTTGCTGACGCTTGAGTACTAATAGAACTGCCACAAGCAAATAATGTTACTGTAGCACGAACATAATAGCGGTCCCCAATCTGTTCGATATCGTCATTTAAGACCAGGGAGGCATCATGCTTTTTGAGTAAAGGCTTTAGTGCCTCCAAAATATCCTCCGCACTACGATAGTTGTATTTTCCGAAAGAATTGTATTGTCCTTTAGGTGCAACCAGCTCTGCCTGAATACTGCACAGTGTTGCAAATATTGGCGATTCATTTACTGTCATGTATTCTCCTTAAAATTGTTTGAATGCTTCCATCAAATCATCAAATAAATTTGATTCTTTTGGAATAATTTTAGAAACATCTCCTCCATTTGGATAAGTAAGTGTGTACTCAGCATCTACCAAGATGATTTCACAATCGTGCATTTTCGCAAGAGCTTTAATTTCGGATTTTTGTTCCAAATAATACTCGTATGGAAGTGATAGGGCACCGCGGATTTCTTTTACAAAACCTGCTTTCGTTGCTAACGAATGTGGATTATTTTCGATACTTTCCATAAAATAACCCCTTTTTTTCTCACGCAATACGATTAACTTGTTTGAAATTTTCATTTTTTTTGCTCCTTTTGTTTTTTAAAAATGGGAACTATATACCAGTTTACACCACCAACAACATATTGTATTTATGAGAATATCAAAAAGGCGATTTCCGTTTTGGAAGTCGCCTTTTCAATTTTAATAGTTGTTCCCTTTTGAAGAGTTGTGCTTTTTACATAATAGTTGGCAATTTTCAGGGACAGTTTTTCCACCTAAAGACCACGGTGTAATATGGTCGCCTGCTAGTTCTTTAAGAGCATACTCTCTGTTGTTTCCTTCATCCACACAATAAACGCAGTGATGGCTCTGTTCTTCATATTTTTGCTTGATGGTTTTATCATCAAAAGCTCTAAGTTGGAGATATTTGGAATCTCCGTAAATGATGTACTGATAAATCCCTTTCATTTTAGTTGTGACTTCATCATCATTTACCAACTCTGCAATTTTTTCGTTAATGACAGAAGCACTATTTTTGATGATATTGTTGTCTAACTGTCCTAATTGATACTCTTTGTAGATTGTTCCCCAATCCATCCCTTTCAAACTGTTTTGATAGCTTATAAACTTTCCACGAACCCATTCAATTATGGCAGAAAAATTTTGCCATAATTCAGAAGCATCTGCATCTCCTTGATGCTTCAACATATAATCTTCGATTGTATTTGTACTATCGTCATTATCATTTTGTGAAGCCCATTTAATAGCAGTTTGTAGATACTCTTGTCTATTCCAATTACCATTTAATAGTGGTTCTGCTTTATCGTTATTCGGATTCTCGTCAGCAAGTACAACGCCACGTCCAGTCTTTGTTGAAAATCTTTGTTTAGCATCAGAAAGCCAAGTTCCTGTATAAGCAGAGTTTCTTAATTCTTGCTCATTTAATGGTTCGCCTGCTGTATTGATAACATGAAACCATTTCATTTTTTCGGAAGCAGTTCCTTCACAAACATATATGTCTAACTCATAATCAAGAATTTGTTCTGCTAAGTCAGTTAGGTTCATCTGAAGATTTGGGAAATCTTGTTGTGGAGCACTGGATGGAAATTTACTTGATTTTACAGAGTAATTCCCCATAACATAATTACAAATAGCTAAAATACGTTGTTGACCATCGAGAACTTCATATTGTCCGTTTCCTAAATCAACCCAGTACATAATACCTAAAGGACACTCATCTAAAACGGTTTGAATTACAGCTTGTCTCTTATCTTCGTTATATACGCTATTTCTCTGATAAGAAGGACGAATATTCAAGTTACCATTATATCCTTTTACAGCGTCAGTAGTAGCACCATCATCATTATTGGTATACCCACTAGCTAAATCTCTGATAGTGAATGGCCTATCAAGTATATCTCTTAATCTTCTTACTTTCATTTTATTCTCCTTTTATCAATATCCCTTATCTTCATCACGACTAATTGGATTTAGATTTCTAACTAAAATTCTGAAATATGGAGGTTTCCCATCTATTGTTAAATCTTTATCGTCATCTCCTTTTCTGAATTTAATAATCTCGAATTCAGTTGGATTGAAATAATTGATAAAAGTTATTGGTACTCCCATTACACCATCATAATCAATTGGAATGTCTTTAACATTATCTACATTTATTGCATCGTAGTTATCGTATTTAGGGTATTTACTCTCAAACCCTTCGTAATATTTATGAGCTTTTGTTTGGTCAAATACATCACCTACATGCCATAAACCATCATGTCGTTTTTGTAAATCTAAGTTAGTAAACCAACAACCCATTATATGCTTTACTTTTTTTCCATCTTCATCCAATTTTTCATAATCAGCTCCCTCTGGAACGTACAACCAAAAGTCTGAATTCATACTTCTAGCACCAATCCAAATTTGGTTATTCTGAATAAGTGGAAAAATTTCCTTATATGTTACAGAGTTTTTGTTTCCGATAACGATAAATTTTTTTTGATGTTCCACTAATTGAGAAATATATTCTCTAAACAAACTGAACGGAGGATTAGTCACAACAATATCAGCTTCTTTCAGATAGTTTATACTGTCCTCGCTCCGGAAATCTCCAGCGGTATACTCATCATCTCCATAAATAGTTTCAATATTTCCAGCTTCCATATTGAAGTCATCACCACCTTCATAAATCAGAGCATACGAAGGTTCGCTATCTTCTTGAAAATGTGTTGCTATCAGTTTTTTAATACCCAAACTAGCAAAATTGTTATGAAAATAACGCCAAAAATTTGATTGTGTTGGGTCATCACAATTACAGTAGATAACCTTATCTCTAAAGTGTTCTCTATAATGCCCCATTTCCTCAGCAATATCTTTATAACGAGTATAAAACTCATCGTTTTTGGCTTTTTTAGCGTTGTGGAGTGAGCCAGCCATTATGCCACCCCACTTTCGTAGGGAGCATAAAAGGCTTCCTCACAAAAATGTGAAAAAGCCTGTTTTAGAGCTTGACAAAAAACACGTCCGATTACATAATCAGCGTGAGCTGTGAGCTGTGAGCTGTGAGCTGTGAGCTGTGAGCTGTGAGTGCGTTCATAATGCTTAATTTCCTTTATTTTTGATACTTCTATTATATCAAAATTCTGGCTTTTTGCATAGTAGAAGTTTACATTTTTATTGACAATCATTCTTATTTTCGATATAATATACTTACGAAGTAAGGAGTACCAGTTATGAAGTTTGAGTTTAAATCATTATTTGATTTACAATCTGCTTTTCCAGACGAACAGTCATGTATTGACCATTTAGAAAATATGATTTGGGGCGATGTGATTATCAGCCCTTTTGATGCTACCTCAAAGGTCTACAAATGTAAAGGTAACAAATACCGTTGTAAAAATACTGGAAAATACTTCAATGTCAAGACTGGTACTCTTTTTGATAATACTAAAATTGAACTTCGTAAATGGTTTATGGCAATTTGGCTTGTGACTTCTCACAAAAAAGGAATCTCATCTGTACAATTATCAAAAGATATTGGTGTTACGCAAAAAACAGCTTGGTTCATGCTGGAACGTATCCGTAAGTGTTTTAGTTCTGAAAACAACAATAGTCTTGATGATGTTGTGGAAGTTGATGAAACCTACATAGGTGGTAAAAACAAGAACCGTCATAACTCCAAAAAAGTTAAAAATGCTCAAGGGCGTTCATTGAAAGACAAATCTGCTGTAGTAGGCATGGTACAACGTCAAGGTAAAGTTAATGCTCATCATGTTCCAGATACAAAGACGAAAACATTGACTGAACAGATTGTCAAATACGTAAAGGAAACAGCTCAACTTTACACTGATGAATGGCTGGGTTATAATAAAGTGGCTAAGATGTATAATCATGACTTTGTTAATCATGGAATTAGTGAGTATGTGCAAGGTGATGTTTATACTAACACGATTGAAGGCTTTTGGGCTGGATTGAAACGTGGCGTTTTAGGAATTTATCATTCATGGTCTAAGAAATATCTTCAAGACTATGTAGATGAATTTGTTTTCCGTTATAATACTCGTGATTATTCGGATAGTCAGCGTTTTAATCTCTTACTTTCAAATGCCTGTGTCCGTACTAAATATAGGGAGCTGATTTATGGCTACTAATACACTAAATGATTTACATTTTGAATTGGAAAGGTCTATTTCTCGAAAAGTTGATAGTAAACTAATTGGGTATCAGGTTAGTCTTTCTGATAAATTTTATGACAAGTATACGAAATTCTGGAACAAGAAGTACAGTTTTGATTTTGTTACTAACCATCGTTCTTTTTACGCTCAACTAACAAAGACTTGTGTTTACGATGCGTTGAAAGAAAGCCTCAAAAAAGTAGATAGAAAAGCAATCGCTAAACACATGGCAGAGCTGGAAGCCTTGATTGATGTCGCAGAGAATAAAGAGGAGTTTCAAAACTTTTTTGAGAAAAAGTATCGTCTCAAATTCCCTGATTTGAATGACTGCGTTTATCCAAAGAAAAAAGAACTATCTGATTTTGATAAGAAACTTTGGATAGCCATGCACTATAACCCTAGAGAAAATAAGGGGGAACAGTAATGACAACTTGGTATGATTACATGGTAAGAGCCAGCGAACACGCTGGAAGTGATGGTGATTTATGGTTTCGCTATCTCTATAAGGTTATTCAAGATGATGGTACAAAATTAACCACCGATGATGTTAAACAGTTGTTAAAAAATCCTACCCTGACACCTTTTCAAAAGACAACCCTTCAAGATGCCTTAACAGACGGTACACATACAAGAGAACACGTCTTACAAGCTAATCGTAAGAGCCAACCAAAAGATATTCTGAAGCTGTTTAGAGAGGGGAATTATGGATAAGAAAGTTTTATTTGAAGCTCTCAACACAGAATTATCCAAGGAAAATATAGACCTTGAAATCATTTGTGTTGGTGGTTTTGTCCTAGAGTATTATAATCTTCGAGGAACACAGGATGTCGATGCTTTTTATCAAGAAGATGCTAAAATCAGAAGTATTATTGCAAAAATTGGTGATGATTTTGGTGTGAATGAACCTGATGAATTATGGCTGAACAACAATGTTGCAAATTTGAATAAAATACCGCCACGGTCTATTTGTGAGAAGGCATTTAACTATTCAAATCTAACGATTCTTGTACCACCACTATCTTACATTCTCGGAATGAAGCTAGAAAGTGGACGAGATAGGGATAGACAAGATGCTGGGGAAATTATTAAACTAGTGAAAATTCGTTCTATAAAAGATGTTATCAATAAACTCAAAGAATACGGATTTCAACCTGATATTTCAATGGTTTTAGAAGTGTTTGAAATAGCCTATGGTATGGAATGGTTGGCAGAGTATATGACCGAACATCCAGAAGAATTTAGACATTATTAAAAGACGATTTCTGCTTGGAAGTCGCCTTTTTTAATATTATCGGAAATACTATATGTTGTTGGTGGTGTAAACTAGTATATAGTTCCCTTAAAAATAAAATTCTACGACCCTAACGTCGTGCTGCTGACGGCTACCGGTAATTCGCCAAAGAAGTTGCCGGTAATCATCATAATCTCCGTCACTGGGCTGGGACGGATCCAGAACTACAATTGTTTTGAAGCGGTGCTGGAGCCCATCGACCCCAACTCCTAATACTTGGCTAGTAGCGACCATGTTGGTCCTGTCATGACCTTCTTTCTTATCGCCAGTCCAAATACCGATTTCAGGGTGCCGTTCATAGATAACCTCAACGATTTGTTTGGACTTACTGACAATTAACATTTCCGATTGCTTGGTCAAGAGAAGATCTAGTTGAAGTAACATTGGGGTATCTGCATTGACTGCTTTAATCTTTGGAAAATCCACATCAAAGCCTGTCTGGGTCAGATACCTCTCGAAAGTCTTTCGACCAAATGATTGCTTGGCCATTGCATACTTACCATTCTTTCCGACGATGTTCAGCCGTCGAAGTTGATCAAGTTCTTCTGGATTTGCTGGCAGGCACCACATTGGCTCAAAGATGACTTCAAATCCATTGTTTTCCTCTGCTCCCTCGATTTCCTCAATCTCTTCCCAACGGAAGAAATTTGGCAAACCTGATACATAACTTTCATAGTCACGGAAGTCTTCCCACTTTTCTTTGGAATAACTGAATCGGTCATACTTCATCTTGCCGTGCTTTTTCTGCCAATCAAATTTATTATTTGGCTCCGCCTGGCCAAAGATTGTCTTTTCCAGCGGATAGAAGTTTTGACCTTTTCTTCTGATTGGAGTTGCGGACAAGCCGATTGAATAGTCACGTCGGATTTTCTTGTAAGCTTTATAGTTAGCTTCACTGGACATGTTCTGCCACTCGTCAACAATCAAGACATCAAACTCGAGGACTTCACCGCTTTCCACTATATTCTGCATTCGCTTGCCTGTCATGGCTTCCAGCCGGAAGTCTTGTAAGTAGAGCTTGTTGTGAGTGTCAATCCAGCCATTCAGGATTGACAGCCGATTGTTCAGGACCAATACCTTTTTAGCCCCCTTGTGCTTTGCAATCTCAAAGGCACAAATTGTCTTCCCACGACCACCCAATCCCTCTAGAAAGATACCAGGGCAATCTCGGTCACTCCGCTTCACAGCCTCAGCTTGCCATTTGCGTAATTCGATTTCCAATGTCTTGAATAACCTCCTCGATGTCTTTTCTCTGCGCCCAGAATAGTGCCAATCGAGCAGCAGCCCTCACATCCTGATGATGTGATTTGTCAAAAGTCCAAAGACCAAGCTCCCTAAGTAACTGATCAGGAATATCTGACACATAGCCAGCGTTGCGAACGAGTTCCACGTTGGGATAGCACGCTTGAACAGCTTCCACGGTCTCAGCGACTGAGTTATCTCGAGAATAATCATTGTCACGTACCTGGTATTCTTCTACAATGGCAACATCGTATTCCAAGTCACGACCAACTTCACGAAACCACCGACTGAAATTCCTGGCACCGAACGGAACTATCCAATAGCTCACTAGACCTGCATTATCCAGCAAGACTACTCCTGTTGTGGACGTCTCTATTCGGTTGCTTGATGGATCGATTGAAAGGATTCTCACTTGATCACCAACTTTTCTGTCCGAATAAGCTCCGCACCTTTAATTTTCTTACCAGCCTTCAGCAATTCTTTAAGCGTGGTCTTGTCCGGTTTCAATTCAACTTTTTTTGCAAAGTATTTCTTAGGCAGTAGGTCTTCATACACCTGGACAGATTCAGGATTTTTCTGCACCTTCAAAGTCAAAGCGCCACTTCTAACTTCTAACTGACCTGTCACCGTCATTGCTGTCATGATATTCCCCTTGATATATTCAAGTTTCTTCTGTGCCGCTTGTTTCTTAGCTTTAAAGTTTGCTTCTTCAGCTTTATACATGGCAACATCAGCTTCTAAGTTCTTGATGATATGAGCATAGCCTTCAGCTTTCTCTTCAAACTGTTCCTGCCAATCAAGTGACTCTAGTGTATCTGCTTTTGTTTCGTCGTCAATATCCATCAAATAGATGTCTAGGTATTGACCTGTTAGTTCATATAGTGTTGCCATTTCTTTTTACCTCAGTAATTTTATTTTTTAGTTTTGTATAACCAATACCGACCTTAGTAAAGGCTGCGTCGGATGCAAATAACCCATCTTGGTTCATCCTAACTATTTCATTCTTAGATAAACAAGCAAGATTTGAAATATCCCAGTTGGTCTTGTCACCATTCAAAAACACAACCGAATGACCGCTTGGAATTGGTCCGTAGTGTTCTTCCCAAACTTTACGATGCATTTGTTTCCAAATGCTCGGTTCAGCAATTTTTATCTTTGGATATCCATCTGTTGTATATCGAATCGTTCCAACAGGTACCCAGTTTGGAGGCTTGCTCCCTTTTTTGAATTGACCACTATTCGGTGGCATGTTCGGAAACTTTTTTCCCTTATTAACGGGGATATGTCCTTTTTTAAAGTGACCTGTCAACCCACTGTATAAATTATTATTATTTCGGTATCTTTTAATTTGTTGGCCAGTTAGGGTTAGACCGAATTTCTTATTCATTTCCTCGGCGAAGATATGAGCCATTTTACCTTGATGATTATTTAAGAAATATTGATGTTGCTCGTAAGTCAGTAACTTTTTTTGAAACACTTTCCCGACTGGCAATCCTAGCCGTTTTCTGACACATGCAATTTGTGACTTTGTGTAACTGGTTCCGAACTTTGCATTTAACATTTCAGTAACTTCTGGCGTTAATCGACCAGGACAAATCTCATGCATATAAACAGTATATTCATCCTTCCAGCAAAGCGATTGGGGCATGTTCAATACCTGCTTCCTGTTTTAATTTTTCAGCTTCAATAGCCAATTTACCAATCGACACTATTTGACCAGCCACGGAAACCATGGCTTTGGACCGTTCAATTTCGATTTGCAATTCATTTTCCGAGAGTTCCCTATCATCCAAATATTCCAATTGAGCGAATAAGGTATCGGCTAGATTTGACATTTTATTTCTAACCATAGGCACCTCCTAAAATTTCTTCTTTTTCTGCTATACGTTGTAGTCGTGCATTTTCATCAACTAACTGTTGATTGACTCGTCTGTATTCGCAATTTTCTTTATCAAGATCATTTACCATGCCACGGAGAATTGCATTTTCACGCTCAAGTCGATCATGTGTCTTAGCTGGTAGGTCAATGCCATAGCTGTCGACTTGATTTGTTCTAAAAAACTTACTAAGCATGTCTGCCCCACTTTCTAACTGCACGATTTTGTGTATCTTCAGCAAATTTGATTGGTTCCCAGTTAGCAAGCGTTTGTTGTGCACTGGCTTTCCAAGCTAAGCGATCAACTTCGACAGCTCGCTCACAAGCCAGGGCTGTTAGTTGTTCCCTAAGCAACTTAGCTTCACGTTCCTTGCGTTGTTTTTCCAGTTTCCGCTGTTCCACAACTGCTACCGCCAAGATTGGCAAGACGAATACTGATAGACTAGCCAGCGCGTCATAAATTGATTCTGTCATGCAGAAAACCTCTTTTCTATTTCAATATTTTTCAACATTTCTGCCAATGTTTCTTTCTTCGGTCTGTATCGATTGCGACTTTTCCACTTTACAAAGAGACCAAATCCTTTGTAATCAATAAACACAATCTTGTGAGTAGGATTAAAAACGTATTGTCTGAAGTCTGGATGTTCACGCATTTCCGCTGCCCAAACTTTAGCCGTTGCAACTGTTAAACCTTCCCAGATTTGGCAAAGGTGAGCATAATCTCCTGCCTCAGCCTTTTCAGACTGTTTAGCCGGTCTGTAAACTAATTCTGCTTTTGGCATAGTAATTCATCCCTTTCTGTGATATAATAATGTTAGTTATTTTAGTGAGCCACTGTTCCCGCAGTGGTTTTTTGTTACCTAAATTCGTCCAGACTGACACCCAAAGTGTCAGCTATTTTGACAACATCCTCAAACTTCAAGGATTTCTTTCTTCCCATTTTTAGATCGATTAGGCTATTTTGATGCAAACCAGCTTGTCTAGCAAGTTGGTTTTTATTCAACCCTCTTTCTTCGAGTAATCTTTCAATTATTTCCCACATATATTCCTCCTGTATACTAGATATAGTATTTAAAAAGCTATTTTCAACTAGATATTGATTTTTCAATATCATTTTGCTATAATATTCTCATGAATAAAATCCTTTACACTCTTTATTCATAATTTTGATAGAAAGGAGAAAATTTATGCAGAAAGTTATAAATGCAATGGCGAAAGATGAAGTTACGTTTCTTCCTTACAGTGTAGAATTAACTAAAGGGACAATTCTGCACGAACCAGAAGCCTTGTTAAAGTTTGCTACTACGACTGATAATCAAACTTTCATACATAACTTAATCGTCTATGAGGACGGACTAACGATTCTTTGCGATTCAAGCGTGCCAACTGTATGGTCAAACAGAAAGCCGCATGTTTTTACCGATGAGAATGGCGCGCAAATCATCACTTTTCCAGATCATGAATAAACATCGTGCCATCAGGAACATGAAATATTATTCGTTTGTTCTTGGATATTAGAATCTGCTTCTTGGTAGATTCTATTTTTATTATCTTCATCCCCTTCTCCTCTCTACCGAATTTTAAAATCCTCAATCACACGAGCAATAAAACGATTTGCTTGTGGGTTTTTTAGTTTACCGTTCAAGATATTTGTGACATCCTGACGCACCATCCCATACTGGACCGCAAGTGTTGTCATAGTGATATTGTTCTCATCTAGGTAGTCCAATATTTTTTGGCGTCCACTATTTGTATTTGGCATGATTTTTCCTCGCTTTCTATATAAATGTAAGCGAAATAGTTAGAAAAAATTATATATTTTCTTGACAAACTCTATAATAAAGTCTATAATCAAGGCATAATAAAAACAACGTTTAGAACACTTCTAATCATTTATAAATACAGTTTGGCGACCGTGTTATTTAATTTTTTAGAATGTTTTTGACTTCGTTTTTTCTAACTAAATCATCTTACAAAAATTATTCTATACTTTTTTCTAGAATAAGTCAACACTTTTTTCTAGATTTTTGGAATATTTTTTGTCAATCTCTTAGAAAGGTTGATTTAACAATGTTTTCAACACTAGAAAAAATAAAAGAGCTTGCAAAAAAGAGGGGAATCTCATTAGCAAAGTTAGAAGAAAATCTAGGATATAGTACAAATTATTTCTATACTTTAAAAACGAAAGCTCCCAACGCCGAACGATTGGCTGAAATAGCTAACTACTTCAACGTGTCTACTGACTACTTGTTAGGCAGAACGGATAATCCAAAGCTTTACACGACACCAGACGGAAAAGAGGTTGACTTGTCCGATTTACGCAATAGCGTAGTCCTATTTGATGGAAAACCATTGTCTGATGATGATGTCTATAAAATCGAGCAAATCATTAAGTTATCAATCGGGGTAAGTGGCAGTGAAGATAGATGAACTACTCAAAGAAAATAAAGTAACACTTTTTGTTTTTCACAGTCAACAATGGGAACGCGACGGATTCTACTTCCCTGACCTACGTACAATCTACGTGTCTGCTGCACTGTCAAATGGGGAGCGAGAACGTGTGATACTGCATGAATTGGGGCATATTAACCATAATCCTGTCAATTATTCTCGCTGTTTGCTACAGTACGAAAATCAGGCTGACAGATTCATGGTCAGGGAACTGCTTAAGGAATACCTCAGCAAGTACGACCCAAACGACTTCAACTGGCTCTATTTCGCTGAGACTAACAGGATAGCGACTAGCTGGGGAGAGCGGATGATACAAGAAGAATTTTATAAACTGGTTAGTTAATTAAAGGAGTAACATTATGGGGTTATTTGATTTCTTGAAGCCTAACTCGGATAGAGATAGAATTTTGAAAAAATACTATTCTGATTATCCCGAGAAACCATATATTAGAGAAGATCGTGATATTAAAGGTTGGGAACAACTTATCGCATTCGACCCTAAAAAGTTGGTTAGTAAAGATAAAATGCAACGAAATTCTGACGGCCTATTGCCTGGGCATATTTACCAAATCTATTGGATAGATAAATGTAAGCCGAACAAACAATTTCCTGTTTACTTCGAGTATGAATTTGGAATTGATTTTGAAATAGAAAAAAGATTTCTGGAGCAGAATGGTTATATATTTGGCGACAATGCAACGGATAAGGGGAATTATGTACTTGAGAAATACCACGATGTCATCGAAAGTAAAAATGACCAAAATAAATTATCAAAGTTAGATTTGCAGAAAGAGCTTGCTGTTTTTGATAAAGAGCAAAAGAAATTAACTGAATTAGGGATTGAATCCAATAAAAATCGCAACGATAAGAAAGGATTTGTTATTCAAAATAACGCCATTGTAGATTATACAAATAAAGACTTTGATTCTGCTAAAAAAGGCTTCTTGAAGGCAATGAATGAATGTGATTTCTACACCCCTGGAGGCGTAGACTACCTCGCAAAAATTTACCGAAAAGAAAAAGATTATCAAGCTGAAGTCGAGTTAATTGAAAGAGCTATTAAGAAGTTTAACTCTGAGCCTGAAACGAATTGGAGCAAATATAGAATTGCTAACTTAGAGAAACGGTTAATCAAAGCCAAAGAACTACTTGACAAATAAAAAAAGCCCTACGCTCAAATTTTGGTTGAGGAGAGCGTAAGGCGAATGGTAAAGAAATCTTTTCAAAAGACATTATCTTTTGAAGTGTTTTCTTTATTCCCATTTTAACAGAAAATGAGGGAAAAAACAATGTGGACAGAAGCACATAAATCCGGAAAAGTGAATTTTGTTGAAAGATACAAAGATCCATATACCCAAAAGTGGAAACGAACATCTGTATTGATGGAGAAAGATACTCCACGGATCAGAAAAGAAGCACAGAAAATACTGGATGCAAAGATAGCAGACATCCTCAGCAAGCTGAAAAGCTCTGAAATGCTATTTACTGATTTATTCGACCAATGGTGGGTATTTTACCAGCAAGAGATAAAACGCTCCTCTATAGCCTCTCTGAAAGGCAATATAAGAGATATTAGAGAAAGCTTTGGAATTGATATTAAGGTTGTCAATATCGATCCCAAATACGTCCAGGATTACCTGGACAACCTGGACTGCTCTAGGAACCAGAAAGAACGGAATAAATCCATGCTCAACCTTGCTTTTGATTATGCAGTTGACTTAGATATCATCAAAGACAATCCATCAAGAAGAGCCAAGTTGCCACGGATTAAGAAGACTTTGGAAGATTGGAAAAAGGTGGAAGAAAAATATCTTGAGGAAGATGAGATAAAACCCCTACTGAAAGAATTATTCAGGCGACCTAGCACTTATCGCTCAGCCTTACTAGCAGAATTTATGAGCCTAAACGGTTGTCGTATTGGCGAAGCAGTCTGCATTGAACCACATAACTATGATTTTGATACCAGGGTTCTACAACTCCACGGGACATTCGACCACACTGAGGGCTATCGCAATGGTGAGAAGACAGAACCCAAAACACTAGCCTCTTACCGTGAGACAATCATGACAACCAGGGAAATGGAAATTATAGAGGAATTGGAATTCATGAATGAGCTAGAAAAGAATACCAACCCACGTTATCGGGATATGGGTTACATCTTCACAACTAAGAATGGCGTACCTATACAAACCAACTCTTTCAACTTGGCGCTAAAGAAAGCAAATGAAAGGTTAGATAAACCGATCCAGAAAAATCTGACCAGTCACATCTTCCGTCATACTTTAGTCAGTCGCTTAGCAGAAAACAGAGTCCCCCTAAAAGCCATCATGGACCGTGTCGGACATGCAGATGCTAAGACTACAACTCAAATTTACACCCATGTCACAAAGAAACTCAAGGCAAATGTGGCTGAAATCATGGAAAATTACTGATTTTATGCCCCAAAAATGCCCCAAAATACAGAAAAAAGCCTATTGCACAACGCAGAAACGTTGATACAATAGGCTTTTTAATGCTGGATTATTTTACCGCATCCTTAAGTGCTTTACCAGCTTTGAAAGCAGGTACTTTAGATGCTGCGATTTTAATCTCTGCACCTGTTTGAGGGTTGCGACCTGTACGTGCTGAACGCTCACGAACTTCAAAGTTACCGAAGCCGATCAATTGTACTTTTTCACCAGCTGCAAGGTAGTCTGCTACTGCTGCAAATACTGCATCAACAGCTGCTGCTGAATCTTTTTTAGTCAATGAAGTTGCTTCTGCAACTTTTGCAATCAAATCTTGTTTATTAGCCATTTTGCTAAGTCCTCCAATAATTTTCTGAGATTTTACTCACTTTTATAGTGTACCGAAATTTAGCCATTTGGTCAAGTTTTTAATGCTGGTTTCTTACCTTTTTCTGTATATATCAACAATAATTTGGTCGTTGTATAAATCAATGGTATTGGCCTGACCGTAAAGGCCAAATTTATTGTCCAATTCTGTTATTTTTAACTGAATTGCTGCCTCTTGGGAATTTATTTTGACAAAGGTGGGTAATTTATAGTTTTTTTGCAGATAGGCTAAAACTTCTGCCTTGGGCAAGGACAGATTTCCTGCTGAAATTTCCAATATTCGTAGAAGAACATTGCCATCTTCCATTTTGAGAGGTTGAAAATAGATATACAAGGGGATATCTACACCAAATACCTGATAGGTTCCTTCAAAAACAACCTGTTGGTTAGTCACAAATAATTGGTAAGAAAAATTCTCCGTTTGATAATCTTTTAAATAGTTGGCAATGGTTTGATTAAGGGCTTCACGGTTGGTCGCGAAAGTCCCCACTTTTGCATCTGTCTGGCTAGATGGTACCAATTCCGTCATATTTTCTCTCTTAACTTGGATACGATTTAGAAAAACCAGACCCGCCCCCAATGTCAAAGCCAATTGAACCAAGAAGAGCCACTTCCAGATATTAAGGTGTCCAGCTTTTCTCAGTTTCATACATCTTCTCCAATAGTGCTTTTTTCATGATTTCATATCCCGTATTATTGGGATGAAAATGATCATCTTCGTACAATAAATTATTTGTGCTAGCCGAACTAGACTGGCTAAGCCCCATCTCGCCTTCCAAACCTTTATAGAGCAAGTCATTGATTTCTACAAAGTAAACATCCTTGTATTTTTCCGTGATTTGCTTGGTTGTCTGATTCCATTTATTAACCACAGTCTGCATCTCGGTCAATTCAGGAAAACTGAGATAGAAGGGATTGTAAATTCCCAAAATATAGATAGGGAGATCGGCATTCTCCTGTCTTGCCCGTTTGACAATCTTTTCTAGATTTCTCCCGTATTCCCTTGCCGGCTTATCAAAGGTAGAGAGCTTGAGGTTACTTAAATTACTGACAATGACCTTACGAAGATCATTTCCACCGACCGTCAAAGTTAATAAATCAGCTTCTTTTAAGGCCTGTTTGAGTTCCTCATTCTCCTTCATCCGCTTCAAGATTTGCTTACTGGTGTTGCCGGAAACTCCAAAATTTTGAACGTCTACCTCATAACCGTACTCATTGACTAGCGACTGGGCAAGCAAGGGGACAAAACCACCTTGACCTGTCACATCTCCCACTCCTTCTGTCAAGGAGTCCCCAAGAGCCAAATAGCGAAATTTCCTATTCACTGAAAGACCTAGCTCTTCCTGACTGATGCGTGACGGCGCCTGTGGGATTAACTGATGGAATAGGAAGATTGACCCTAATAAACAGAGAAAAAAGAAGACAAGTCCCTGTATCAACTTCCGATTATTCATAGCGAACTAGGATAGCCCAGGCATCCTCACCCGTGTGGGTTTGAATGATAGAACCTGTTTCCAATACAGAAATCTCTGTTTCTACATGGGGCTGGAGTAAGTCTTTTATTTCATTGGCAAAGTCCGCCTTGCCTGAGTAAGAAATACCAATTTCTGCAAGTTCTTTATTGTTCAGACTACTCGTAAATTCATCCAACCATTTTTTGAAAGTCTTATTGCCCCGACCTTTTACAATCGGAGTTAATTGATGGTTCTTCATTTCCATGATAACTCGAATGTTGAGCAGACTGCTGAGCATACCTTGAACACGACCGATACGACCGCCCTTAACAAGATTTTCTAGGGTAGATACCCCGATATATAGTTCAGTCTTATCTTTGACCTCTTCAATGGCCGTAAGGATTTCTTCCTTGTTAGCACCAGCTTGTGCCAGTCTAGCCGCTTCCACTACCTGAAATTTTGCTGCCTGGTCAGTAAAGCCAGAGTCAAGAACGGTCACATCTGCACCAGACAAGGTAGCTCCTTGACGGGCTGCTTCAACTGTTCCTGACAAGGCATGAGAAAGAAGGATCGCAATAATCTGACTACCATCTTTAGCTAATTGGCTAAATGTTTCCGCAAAGAGACCTACCGGTGGTTGACTGGTCTTCGGTAAGTGCTTGGCTCCTCTCATCAAGTCAAGAAACTCACCTTCTGATAAGTCGCTATCTGAATAGACAACCCCATCCACCATAACAGACAAAGGAATGATGGTAATCCCCAACTCCTTAGCCAAACCAGCTTCTATTGTAGTACTAGAATCTGTTACAATTTTAATCTTCATCATCAAGTGTCCTTCCGTTCTCTTCTGTATTATCCTTTATTATAACAAATTTCAAGCTAAAAATAAACATAAAAACAAAAGCAAAAAAGGCTAGTTGCCTAACCTTTTTCAACCAATTCTTTTGCTTGACTGCGGGCTGCATCCGTAATCTTGTCACCGGCTAACATCTTGGCGATTTCCTCGATACGCTCCTCTTTGGTCAAAAGGCGGACGCGGGAAACGGTCGAATGTTCATCAGATATTTTCTCAATAAAGAACTGATAATCCGCGATGGCAATCACCTGTGGCAAATGTGAGATAGCTAAGACTTGACCGTATTGGCCGATTTTATATATCTTCTGGGCAATAGCCTGGGCAACACGGCCTGAAACTCCTGTATCCACCTCGTCAAAGACGATGGAGGTCTTGCCTTCCTTACGGGCAAAAGCAGACTTGATGGCCAACATCAAACGAGATAATTCTCCACCAGAGGCAACCTTGACCAAAGGCTTGAAGTCTTCACCAGGGTTGGTAGAGATGTAAAACTCCACCGTTTCATTCCCCTCGCGGTTAAACTTGCCCTTAGTAAAACGAACCTGGAAACGAGCTTTTTCCATGTACAAGTCCTGTAATTCTTGACGGATAATCTCTTCCAGCAACTGAGCCAATTCATGTCGGGACTGGCTGAGCTGGCTGGCTAAGGTCACTAATTCCTTCTCCATGGTCTTGAGTTGCACTTCCAAGTCATCTCCAGATAGGTCATTTCCTGTTAGAAGATTGTATTCTTCGCTGATTTTACTAAAATAGTCCAAAACATCATCGACAGTTCCACCATATTTCTTCGTAATGGTATTGAGCAAATCCAGACGACTTTCCAATTGCATGAGACGATTGCCGTCAAAATCTAGATTATCAACCACATCGCTGAGACGCTTGGTCACATCTTCAACGACATAATAAGCTTCTGTCAGGCTAGAAGATAGCTGTTGGTATTCTGGGTCAAATTCTTCTAAACTTTGCAAGTCCCCCATGGCTGAACGAAGGTTGTTCAAACTTGAAAAATCTTCATTGTCCAACATAGCATAGGCATTGGTCAAGGTATCTGCAATCTGCTTGTGATTGAGTAACTTATCCCGTTCTTGATTGAGCTGAACATCCTCACCAGATTGCAGGGCTGCTGCTTCAATCTCAGCAATTTGGTATTCCAGCATCTCAATGCGAGCCTTATGCTCCTGCTCATTTTTCTGCTTTTCGAGCACTCGTTTGCGGAGGCTACGATAGGCATCAAAAGTGGTCTGATAGCGGTCTTTTAAAGCCCAAAACTCATCTTCTCCAAAGCTGTCTAAAAGACGGATATGGTGCTGGGCCTTCATCAATTCTTCCTGGTCATGCTGGCCGTGGATGTCCACTAGGTGCTGGCCAATTTGTTTCAAGACAGACAAATTAACCATCTGCCCATTGACACGGCTGACCGAACGACCATTTTGTAGGATTTCCCGACGGATAATGAGTTCGTCCGCAACTTCAATCCCCTGTTCACTCAAAATCTGTTCCAGAGCTCTGCTATTTTCAAAGGAAAAAAGCCCCTCAATCTCAGCCTTGGCTGATCCATGGCGAATAACATCCGTCGTCGCACGCGCCCCTAACATCAGGTTCATGGCATCGATGATAATAGACTTGCCGGCCCCCGTTTCACCAGATAGGATGGTCATCCCCTTTTCAAAATTGAGGGATACCTGTTCAATAATGGCAAAATTCTTAATCGAAACTTCTAATAACATGACCTACCACCCTTTTATCGTACGTTCTAAATTGGGGATGGTTTCCTGGTCCTTCACAATGAGCAGAATACTGTCATCATCAGCAATAATCGAGAAGATTTCCTCTTGGAAATACTCACAAATCTGCCTTTTTACGACCGTTGCACTCCCTGGTACCAATTTTAAATTGACCATCTTGTCCATGACTGCAAAATCAAGAATATTATTGGACTTGACCTTGACTAGGCTACTTTTGGGCAAGCCATAGACATAGCCCTTGTCAGTTGATGGAACCTTGATGATGCCCAATTCCTTGATATCACGGGACACAGTAGCCTGGGTTGCATGAACCCCCAAGGCTTCCAAGCGTTCCACAATTTCTTCCTGAGTATCAATGGGAAATCGGACTACCAAATCTTTAATGACTTCTAATCGTTCTCGTTTATTCATCCTTTTTAAATTCCTCGTGTGCTTGATCAACAATATTTCTTATTTCACTGTGTTCAATCGGGCTAGGCAAGCTGGATTTCTCTAAATGTGCCAAAAATTCGGTGTTCCCATGACCACCTTGAACAGGAGAAAAACTAAGGCTCTTTACAGAAAAACCGGTTGCGAAAGCCATAGCAGTCACATCCTCCAAGACCTTGATGTGAACTGCCTTATCCTTGACAATCCCATTCTTACCGATATGCTCTCGGCCTGCTTCAAATTGGGGTTTAACCAAGGCCACGACCTGACCACCGTCTGCCAAAATACCATGAAGAGCTGGTAAAATCAAGCCTAGAGAGATAAAACTGACATCAATCGAAGCAAAACTTGGCTGACCCACTTTAAAATCAGCCAACTCAGCATAGCGGAAATTATATTGTTCCATGCTGATAACACGCTCGTCCTGGCGCAATTTCCAGGCCAGCTGATTGGTCCCTACATCCACAGCATAGACCTGCTTGGCTCCAGCCTGCAACATGACATCCGTAAATCCGCCTGTCGAAGCCCCAATATCAATGGTCGTTTGCCCCTCAACTGATAGGTCGAAAACCTGCAAGGCCTTTTCCAATTTCAGACCACCACGGCTGACATACTTGAGTTTCTCTCCCTTGAGCTTGAGTTCAACTCCCTCGTCAATCTTCTCACCAGGTTTATCGTAGCGTTCGCCATTGATGACCGATACCACTAGCCCTGCCATAACACCGCGCTTGGCCTGCTCTCTGGTTTCAAAGAGCCCCTGTTTATAAGCTAATACATCTACTCTTTCCTTAGCCATTGATTCGTAAACTTTCTATGATTTTTTTGATTTCTTCTCTTGAAAATGAGACTAGTTGTGCCACTTGATCTAGCTCACTACTTGCTTGGTTCAGGCTGTCTTCTAGAAAGACTTTTGAGGCTTCCAGTCCCATTAGGGCAGGGTAGGTAGACTTCTCAGCCAATAAATCTTTTTGGGGAGTTTTTCCGATTTCCTCAAAAGTAGCCGTCACATCCAAGATATCATCCCGAACTTGAAAGGCTAGACCGACCAGCTCTCCCACTCGACGCAGTAGTCGGATGACCGTTTCCGATTGACCTGTAATGATACCAGCTGCTACAAAGGGAAAGGTCAATAATTTCCCTGTCTTATTGGCATGGATGGCTTGTAATTGTTCGAGAGATAATTTTTGTCCCTCACCTGCCATATCCAAGACCTGACCAGCAACCATTCCAAAAGTCCCTGATGCCTGAGAAAGCTCTCTCACGAGAGCAAGGATGGTCTCAGCTGGCAAATCTATTTGAGCCAAAAATCCAAAAGGATCTAAAAATAAACTGTCCCCTGCTAAAATAGCTGTCGCTTCATCGAATTTCTTATGGTTGGTCAAACGCCCCCGACGGTAATCATCATCGTCCATGGCTGGCAGATCATCATGTATCAGACTGCCAGTATGAATGAGCTCGACACAGGCAGCTACCTGATAATGAGCTTTTTGCAAGGTCACTCCAAAAGCTTCCAAAAGCGTCAAAAGGAGCATGGGCCGAATCCGTTTGCCTCCTGCCTGTAGCGAATAAAGAACCGATTGATTGAGCCGCTCAGCTATCTGAGGTCGATAAAAGTCTGCTATAGTTTCCTCAAGTAGCTGCAATTTACTAGCTCCCATTAGTTCATCTCCACTTCACTGCCATCCGCCTGCATGACCTTGACCAAGGTCTTTTCAGCTTCAGCAAGTGTCTTTTGTAAATCCTTAGATAAAACCATCCCTTTTTGAAACTCGGCAAGTGCCTCTTCCAAGGCTACATCCCCACGCTCCAATTTGGTTACAATTCCTTCTAATTCAGCTAAATTTTCTTCAAATGTTTTTGTCTTTTTGGACATGATTTACCTCCACATCAAGTTGACCATCCTTCATCTGAATGGTCAGGTGTTCACCCTTTTGTATAGTTTCCACACTGTCTAGAACTCGACCATCTTGTAAAAGCATGGCATAACCACGAGCCACGATACGACTGGTATCCAGCATGGTTAGGGCCTCAATCAGCTTGTCTGCCTTGGACATCTTGTTATCATAGATATTGGCCATATTGCTCTTCAAGAGTCGTTCCTGCTGGATAATTCTTTCTTGGAAACTCTCGACTTTACGGCCAAGTTGTAGGCCTTGTAAACGTTGATTGAGTAACAAACTAGCCTGTTTCTGCTGGCTATATACTTCTTTCATCCGTGTCTGCAATTGATTGGTCAAGCGGTCTAATTTTTGTAAATAGCCATCGTATAAACGTTCTGGCTGGCGGAACATAACTGACTGGCTAATTTTCTCAAGCTGACCTCTCAGGAATTTCAAACGATTGGCCATGGCCTGATAGGCTCGATTTTCCTGCTGATTTAAATAACCTAGTAAGTCTGCCTTGGTCACAGGTGTTGCTAATTCTGCGGCAGCTGTTGGGGTAGCAGCTCGTTTATCTGCTACAAAATCAGCCAGAGTCGTATCCGTTTCGTGACCTACGCTGGAAATGATTGGAATACGCGATTCAAAAATAGCCCGAACCACAATTTCCTCATTGAAAGCCCACAGGTCTTCAATAGAACCACCGCCACGACCAACAATGAGTACATCTAAATCATCACGCTCATTGGCTCTTTGGATATTGGCAACGACTTCTTGAGCAGCCCCATCTCCTTGCACCTTGGTCGGATAGAGGACAATTTCCACTCCCGGAAAACGCCGACTGACCGTGGTAATAATATCTTGAATGACCGCACCACTAGGACTGGTAATGACCCCTATTTTCTTGGTAAATCGAGGTAATTCCTGCTTGAATTCTTGCTTAAACAGGCCTTCCTGGGTCAGAGCTTGTTTGAGCTGCTCAAACTTGATAGCCAAGGCACCAATACCGTCTGGCTCCGCTTTTTCAATAACAATGGAATAGGAGCCACCTGGTTCGTATAGCTGCACACGACCAACCGCATTGATTTTCATTCCCTCTTCAAGATCAAAGCCCAGATTTTTATAGACACCAGCCCACATGGTTGCCTGAATGACCGCCTTGTCATCCTTGAGCGAAAAATATTGATGACTTGGACGCTTGCGGAAATTGGACACTTGCCCAGTCAAATAGACCCTCTCCAAATAAGGATCGCGGTCAAACTTTAATTTTAAATACTTGGTTAGATGGCTAACCGATAAATATTCAACCATGTCCACTCCTTCTGTCTGTATCTCTACTATTATACCAAATTTTGCACTTTTATACAGAACTAGGCCTATTATTTCCGATAGCTTTCCTGTGTTTTTTTCTGCAATTTGCTATATAATAGTTTGTAAGAAAATAGGAACTTGATAACAGGTTCTAAGGAGTTTAAGATGAAAATTGATGATTTACGTAAAAGTTCCAATATTGAAGACCGAAGAGGACAACGGAGCTCGGGTCCGTCTTTCTCTGGTGGTTCAGCTGGTGGTAATCTCTTACTAAGCCTACTCTTCTCCCGTCTGGGTTGGAAGGGAAAATTGGTGCTAGTGGTCCTCCTCTTCGCTTTTGGCGGCATGTCTAATCTAGGTGGCTTACTTTCACCAACAACCAACACCAATCCTTATCAGTCTAGCCAGGTTACGACAAGCGGTACCAGTGTTTCTGACGCAGATGCAGAATTTATGAGTAAGGTACTGGCCTCAACAGAAGATTTTTGGACACAAGAGTTTGCAAGAAATGGTCTAACCTACCAAGCACCAACCCTTGTTTTCTATACGGACCAGACCCAAACAGGCTGTGGAACAGGTTCTGCTCAGGCCGGTCCCTTCTATTGTTCAGCTGACCGAAAGATTTATATCGATACTTCTTTTTATCAAGAACTTGCTAGCAAGTATAAGGCTGCTGGTGACTTTGCCATGGCCTATGTCATCGCTCATGAAGTTGGTCACCATGTCCAAAATGAATTGGAGGTCCTTGGTGCCTACCACCAAAAACGTGCTCAATTATCAGAAAAGGAAGGAAATGCCCTCAATGTCCGTCTAGAATTGCAAGCTGACTACTACGCTGGTGCCTGGGCCAAATATGTCGATGGTCAGGGTATCTTAGATGTTGGCGATATTGATGAGGCCATGAATGCTGCCCATGCAGTTGGGGATGATACTCTTCAACAAGAAGCCTACGGCCGTACTGTCCCAGATAGTTTCACCCACGGTACTTCTGAACAACGTAAAAAATGGTTTAACCTTGGCTATACCTATGGTGATTTGGCACATGCCGATACCTTCTCGATAAGTAATCCATAAAAAATCTATCCCCAGTTTCATGACTGGGGATTTTCTTATAAAAAAATGAGGTCAGCTCTTGCCAACCTCGCCAACTTACCTATTTCCCACTTCTGACACAAGCCTCAAAAGTCTGCTCCATGAGCATGGTAATGGTCATAGGGCCAACTCCACCTGGAACAGGGGTAATGTGACTAGCAACTTCTGCTACTTCATCATATTTGACATCCCCAATCAGTTTGCCATTTTCATCACGGTTCATGCCCACGTCAATCACTACTGCACCTGGCTTGACAAATTCCTTGGTTACAAAATGTCCACGACCAATTGCAACGACTAAAATATCCGCCTGACGAGCCAATTCTGCTAGATTTTTTGTCCGTGAATGAGCAATGGTCACAGTTGCATTGGCATCCAAAAGGAGCTGGGCCATGGGTTTTCCAACGATATTGGAACGACCAATAACCAGAGCTGTTTTGCCTTCTAAATCTATCTGGTATTCCTTGAACATTTCCATAATCCCTGCGGGTGTGGATGGAATCATGACCGGGTGACCTGACCAGAATTTACCCATGTTGGTCGGGTGGAAACCGTCCACATCCTTGTCTGGATCAATAGCCAACAAGACTTTCTCTTCACTGATATGGGCTGGTAGTGGCAACTGTACCAAGATCCCATGCCATGCATCATCTTGATTGTAGCGCTCAATCAATTCCAAAAGTTCTTCTTCTGAAATGCTAGCTGGCACTCGTACAACCTCACTCTTGAAACCAGCTGCAAGGGCTGATCGTTCTTTATTGCGGACATAGACCTGACTGGCTGGATCTTCACCCACCAAAATAACAACCAAGCCTGGTACCAATCCTTTCTCCGCTTTTAATCGAGCTGTTTTTTCTGCCAGAGCTGTCTGCATTTTGACTGCCAAGGCCTTACCATCAATCACTGTCATTGCTTAAAATCTCCTCATTTTTTCTTCATTATACCCTATTTGCCACTGATTTGACTAGGTTCTCACCCAATTCATCAGAAAACAACAAAAAACTCCGAACAATGTCGGAGTTCCGTTTACAAGACTTTGGATAAGAAATCCTTAGTCCGTTCTTCCTTAGTGTGTTCAAATACTTCTTCAGGAGTTCCATCTTCAACAATGTAGCCTCCATCCATAAAGATAACACGGTCTGCCACTTCACGCGCGAAGCCCATTTCATGGGTTACAATAACCATGGTCATCCCTGACTTGGCCAAGTCCTGCATAACCGCAAGTACCTCACCAACCATTTCAGGATCAAGGGCAGAAGTTGGTTCATCAAAGAGCAAGACATCCGGATCCATAGCCAAACCACGGGCAATAGCAATCCGCTGTTGCTGACCTCCTGATAAACTTTGGGGATAGGCATCCGCCTTATCCGGCAAACCAACCTTTTCAAGCAATTCCTTGGCCTTGGCTTCAGCTTCAGCCTTAGCAATTCCTTTTGTTTTAATAGGTGACAAGGTAATATTTTCTAATACGGTCATATTTGGGAATAAGTTAAATTGCTGGAAAACCATTCCCATCTTCTCACGCATCTTGAAAATATCATTTGCTTTATCCGTAATATCGACACCTTCAAAAGTCACCGTTCCCTTGGTCGGCACCTCTAAGAGATTCATGGTACGCAAGAATGTTGATTTTCCTGAACCAGAAGGACCGATAATGACAACCACTTGACCTTGCTGGATATCTAAATCAATCCCTTTTAAAACTTCATTTTCACCAAAATACTTATGAAGATCTTTTATGGAAATAATTGCTTCTGTCATCTTAGTGTCCTCCCTTGTTTAATTTTTTCTCAAGAGCTTGAATGCCTAGGGTCAAAATACTGGTCATCATCAAATAATAGAAGGCTGCAAAAATAAGCGGACTTTGAGTGAGATAAGTCGTCGTAGCAACCGTCTGTGCACCATTCCACAACTCAATAACACCGATGGTTGACAGGAGCGAGCTGTCCTTAACAATCGTCACAAACTCATTTCCCAAAGCAGGGAGAATATTCTTGATAGCCTGTGGCATAATGACGTAGCGCATGGCTTGTTTTGGACGAATACCTAATGAATAGGCTGCTTCCAACTGCCCCTTAGGCACAGCATTGATACCCGCACGGATGGTTTCAGACACATAGGCTGCGGAGTTCATAGAAATGACAATAATCCCTGGAATTAAACGCGTCAAATCTACATCTAAAATCCCTATTTGGATAGTCGGAGCCACAAAATTGGTCATGGCAAAGGCAATCATAATCTGTACTACCATTGGAGTACCGCGGAAAATCCAGACATAAATATTGGCAAGCCAAACCAGAACCTTATATCTACTGCGTTGGGCAAAGGCCAAGAGCGTCCCTAAAATACTACCAAAGAAAACCGAGAAAAAAGCGATAATAAGGGTTACAAGGGCCCCATAATTAAAATATGCCCAATAATCAGGCAAGAAAGAAAAATCCATTCATTCACTCCTCAAATATGATTTAGACACCATTATACCATTTTTGAATATTTATGCAACTGTTTTTGCTTAGATATTCATTTTATTGCAAGAAAAAAGCACCTATCGGTGCTCGAGCTTGTTCTTAGTACAACAATTCGTAGATTTCCATCGCAATCAAGTCAATGCTGTCAAACGTATAGGTTTCACGAGCAGCAACATCACGCAAGGTAAATACTGAACCATTTTCCTCGTCATAGCTATAAGCCACTTCTGCAACAACAACACCTTCACGCTCAAAATTACGTTTCAATGTACCACCATCGTTAGCCATAGCTTCCAGACGATTGATAATTCTCACCAAATGTGATTCCATATTCCTTCTCCTAATCCTTTTTATAAAAACATTTTACCACATATTATAAAAAAAGTCTTGATTTTTCAACATTTTCTTGCCAGTTCCAAGGCATCCAAGAGATTATTTTCCAAATATAGCAGTTTCTTGATTTTTCCCTAAATCTTGTTATAATAAAGCTATAACTGACCTTTATTGACTATTTGACAAAGGTCCATTCCAAAGAAAGAGGTAGAACGATGCTCTGTCATAACTGTAAAATCAACGATGCAACCATCCATCTCTATACCAATCTGAATGGTAAGCAACAACAGGTAGATCTCTGCCACAACTGCTACCAAATTATGAAAACAGACCCTAATAATGCCATCTTACGTGGTTTAGGGGATTTAACAAACCCAAATAATATGGACCCTTTCAGCGAGTTCTTCAATCACTTGGGAGGCTATCCAGGAAACACTCCAGCTGGCAAGAAACGTGACCAAACCCCACCAACACAAGCAGGAGGGAACAACGGGCGTGGTGGGCAAACTCCACCCCCTCAGCAACCACAACAACCAAATGGACTTTTAGAAGAATTTGGTATCAACGTGACGGAAATTGCCCGCCGTGGTGATATTGACCCAGTGATTGGCCGTGACCAAGAAATTACACGTGTCATCGAAATCCTCAACCGCCGTACCAAGAACAACCCTGTCCTCATCGGTGAGCCAGGTGTTGGTAAAACCGCTGTTGTTGAAGGGTTGGCTCAAAAAATTGTCGACGGCGATGTGCCACAAAAATTGCAAGGTAAGGAAGTCATCCGATTAGATGTTGTTAGCCTGGTACAAGGAACTGGTATCCGTGGCCAATTTGAAGAACGCATGCAAAAACTAATGGAAGAAATCCGTAATCGTCGTGAGATTATCCTCTTTATCGACGAAATCCACGAGATTGTCGGGGCTGGCTCTGCTGGTGATGGCAATATGGATGCTGGAAATATCCTCAAACCTGCCCTTGCCCGTGGTGAAATGCAGCTAGTCGGTGCAACAACCCTCAACGAATACCGTATTATCGAGAAGGATGCAGCCTTAGAACGCCGTATGCAACCTGTAAAGGTCGAAGAACCAAGCGTTGAAGAAACCATTATCATTCTCAAGGGTATCCAGAATAAGTATCAGGATTACCACCATGTCAAATACTCTGACGCAGCTATTGAAGCTGCTGCTGTCCTTTCAAATCGCTATATCCAAGACCGTTTCTTGCCAGACAAGGCCATTGACCTACTGGACGAAGCTGGTTCTAAGATGAACTTGACCCTCAATTTTGTTGATCCAAAAGAAATCGACCAACGCTTGATTGATGCCGAAAATCGTAAGGCCCAAGCAACTCGTGACGAGGACTATGAAAAGGCTGCCTATTTCCGTGACCAGATTGCCAAGTATAAGGAAATGCAAAAAGCAACCATCAGCGAGGAAGATATTCCCCTCATTACTGAAAAGGAAATTGAAGCCATCGTAGAACAAAAAACCAACATACCTGTTGGCGATTTGAAAGAAAAAGAACAATCTCAACTCATCAACCTAGCTAGCGACCTCAAAGCCCACGTTATCGGTCAAGATGAAGCTGTTGACAAAATCGCCAAGGCCATTCGCCGCAACCGTGTTGGTCTTGGAGCACCAAACCGCCCAATCGGTTCCTTCCTCTTTGTCGGACCAACCGGTGTCGGTAAAACAGAACTGTCCAAGCAACTAGCGATTGAACTCTTCGGTTCAGCCGATAGTATGATTCGCTTCGATATGTCTGAGTACATGGAGAAACATGCCGTTGCCAAGCTAGTCGGTGCCCCTCCAGGTTATGTAGGCTATGAAGAAGCCGGTCAGCTAACTGAAAAAGTCCGCCGTAATCCTTACTCTCTCATCCTCTTGGATGAGGTAGAAAAGGCCCACCCTGATGTCATGCACATGTTCCTCCAAGTCCTAGACGACGGCCGTCTGACAGATGGACAGGGACGCACGGTCAGCTTCAAAGACACCATTATCATCATGACCTCAAATGCTGGAACTGGGAAAATCGAAGCAAGTGTCGGTTTTGGTGCAGCCATGGAAGGTCGCACCCAGTCGGTTCTTGGCCAACTCAGCAATTTCTTCAGTCCAGAATTTATGAACCGCTTTGACGGAATCATCGAGTTCCAACCACTCAGCAAGGAAAATCTCCTTGAAATTGTCAGCCTCATGCTTGATGACGTCAACAAACGCTTATCTAACAACGGCATTAGCCTACATGTGACAGATAAGGTTAAAGAAAAATTGGTTGATTTGGGCTACGATCCCAAAATGGGGGCTCGGCCACTACGCAGAACCATCCAAGATCAAATCGAAGATGCCATTACAGACTTTTACTTGGAAAACCCAAGCGAAAAAGACCTTCGCGCTGTTATGACCAGCAAGGGGAACATTCAAATCAAGGCAAATACAAAAACAAAATAAGTAGGAAAAGTGGGAGTGGGAAAGAACTCGACTGGTCAAAAACATACTAAGATTAGTAGTGAGGAAATCTCCGACGGGAGAGAGTACTCACTAC